>CAZAHK010000084.1:15872-17160 GCA_964484555.1 uncultured Desulfobacula sp. | reverse complement strand
CGGGATCAGAAACGCCTGAATAAAAAAGAAATGAATCAAATCGTGCTCACGCTCTGTTCTGATCATTATCTAACACAGCAGGTACTTGCAGAGCTGCTGGGCAGAAAACCCCTGGCATTGAGAAAAAATACACTCAAACCCCTGCTGGATCAGGGCAAGCTTGCCTTGGCCTTTCCGCAGACCCCAACACATTCCAAACAGGCCTATACTACTGTGAGCAGAAGGTGATGCATATTCGCATTTGTCAGGACAGGTCAAACTCCGACAGCCATTTGGAGGCAGTCCGGAGTTCAGCCCCATTGGGGTATGTTTTCTCTCTGTCCAGTATTTTTGAAACCTGAATCATTTTAATGCCGGGAAAGAATTTTCCAAATGTTTCAAAGTTCGGGCTGAGGCTGCCATCCTTCCATTTTACCTCCACCAGCAGCGAAGGGGCGTTGTTTGCGGTTATGCAGAAATCAATTTCTCTGCCGTCTTTATCCTTCATATAATACAGCTTCCCTTCTTCTCCCAGGCAATCTTCCCGGAAATGCAATTCCTTTTGAATGGCGCATGCCACGGCATTTTCCAGTTTAACCCCCGGATCACCCAAGACCTGGCCCGTATCGTAGAAATAAAATTTCGGTGCTTTCTGGATGGCCCTATCAATGTTCTTGTGGAAAGGCGGTACGCTAAACAGCACATACATGTTTTCAAGTATGGTTAACCATCTTTTTACGGTTTTATCCGAACATTGCAGGTCCTGTGAAAGGGAGCTGTATGAAATGGGGCTTCCCACCCGGTGTTTTAATAATTGGATCAAGGTTTCAATCTGGGTGATCTGCTGGACATTCTCAAGGTCAATGAGGTCTTGTTTTAAAATGATATCCAGATGGGATTTTTTCCAACGGTTATAAAACCGGCTTGTCCCATTCAGGAAGGGTTCGGGAAACCCGCCAACAATCAAAAGTTTATCCAGCTCAACCTCAAGATCATCCGGTTTTAAAAAGGTGTGGATTTCTTTAAGGTCCAGCGGATGCATCCTGAATTGAAAGAATCTGCCTGCCAGGGAATCGCCGACTTTTTTATATGTATCCAGCTTGGCGCTGCCGGTGACCAGTATGGATGGAGGAATTCCTTCCGTATCGTAAATCCCCTTTAGCCAGGATTTCCAGTCTTTGAATTTATGCAGCTCATCGAAAATAATCAATGGTTTTGACCGGTCCCATGATTTTTCCGTTAACCCCAGTCTGTCGGCGGCATTGTCATAGTTGAAATAATCAAAATCCTCTTTCAACATTTTCGATAG
>CAZAHK010000084.1:0-15772 GCA_964484555.1 uncultured Desulfobacula sp. | reverse complement strand
GCAGGGCTGATGCCGGTGATGACGGAAATGAGGGCCGAGGCCGAGGTGGTGTTGCCGATGCCCATTTCCCCCAGCCCCACAATATCCATGGGCGTTTTTGCATGGGCCTCCAGAAAGATGCCCATCCCGTTTTCAAGGGCGGTGATCATCTGTTCCCGGGTCATGGCCGGTTCAAGGGCAAAGTTCCGGGTTCCCCTGGCCACCTTTTTGATGATGAGGTCCGGGTGGGGGGAGAACTCCTTTTTGACGCCCATGTCCACGATCTTCAGGTTAATGCCGTGGTGGCGGCAGAGCACATTGATGGCGGCCCCCCCGTTTAAAAAATTCTCCACCATCTGGGCCGTGACCTCGGAGGGATAGGCAGACACCCCTTCTTCGGTAATGCCGTGGTCTCCGGCAAAGACAAAGAGGTTTTTCTGCGGGACAGCGGGGGAAAGGGTATTCTGGATCAGGGCCATGCGGACGGCCAGGTCTTCCAGGCGGCCCAGGGCGCCCAGGGGTTTTGTTTTTTCATCCATCCGGGCTGTGGCGGCAGACAGAAGATCCTCCGGCACCGGGGCAATGGATTCCAGGACGGTCCGGCAAAGGCTTCGGGGCGGCAGGTCTTCCGGTTTCAGGCCGGGAGAGGCGGGCAGGGGTTTGCCGACTGCCGGGGCTGATGTCTTTGAAAGACTGAAATTCAGGATATATTTGAGATAATTGCCGGACAGGACCTTGGGCATAAGGGCCGGGGCCGTTTCCGGGGCAAGGGTATCCTCGATGAGAAGCTCAAGCATTCTGGTCTGGGTTTCCATGAAGGGCAGGGTCTTATGCATATGATCCCGGGTCATGCCGTAGACCCCGGACACCACAGCCTCCCTGTAATGGATGAGATTCAGGAGATTGGTTTCGATCTGTTCGTTTTTGGATATCCCGCTGAAAAAAGCCAGGTGGCCGCCTTTGCAGATTTTGGCAATGCCCTGGCAAAAGGCCTTGTAATCGGCGCAGGCATTGATGATGAGGTCAAATTCGCTTTCATGGGTGTCTTTTGCGCAGGAGATGCCCGAGGCGGAAAGAAAGGGGGCGATCTTTCGGATTTTGGTCTCGTTTTTTTCGATGACAAAGGGGATGAGGCCCAGGTGAAGGGCATAAAGGGCGGTGATCAGCCCCATGGTTCCGCCGCCGTAAATCAGAACCCGGTCATTTTGTTTTGCCGGGAGCTTTTCAAAGGCGTTGATGACGCAGCCCACAGGTTCTGCAAAACAGGCGATGGGGGAGGGAAGAGCGTCCGGCAGGGGGATGAGGCTGTCCCGGGGCAGGAGGGCCCTGTGGGCGAATCCGCCGTCGGTGTGGAACCCGGTGATCTTCATGCATTCACAGAGGTTTTCCTTTCCTGTCCGGCAAAAGGCGCAGACGCCGCAGCTTTTGCCGGGCCATACCATGAACCGAACCCCGGTTTCGTCCCGGACCACCATTTCATGGCCCAATACCCTGGGGAAAATAAGGTCCCGGTGGCCCTGCTCCCACATCTTGGCATCGGTCCGGCAGACGGCGCAGCAGAGGACGTCGGTCAGAACCATGCTGCCGTCGGAAATCTTCATCTCCCGGTCGTCGGCCTGGATTTCAAGCCTGCCGAGTCCGGTCAATACCATTTTCATAGCATATTTCCTCTTCCGTCAGAACGAGCTTTTTAATGAGCAGTTCCATGGGGTCTCCTTGTGTGTTGATTATACCAGGCTGTGAAGTTTTTTCAGGCCCTGCTCAGGGGCTGTGTTCTGGGTCCTGACCCAGTTTTCAAGGGTTTCAAAGGCCCTGCCCGTTTCCAGCAGGGTTGCGCTCTGCCCAATCCCGTCTTCAAGGTCCCTTGCCTTTCCGGCGGCAAGGAAGATGAGGCCGGCATTGAGAAGCACGGCTTCTTTTCTGGCAGAGTTTTCCGGGCTGGCCATAAGGGCGGCAAAGCGCCGGGCTTCGGCCCTGATATCGGTCTCGGGAGAAAGATCATCCGGGCTTTTGGCAGCCAGGCCCAGGGGTTTAGGGTCAATGGTAAATTCTTGGATCTCGCCGGTTTCAAGAATCCGGGCGCAATGGGTGATGCCGCAGACCGAGGCCTCGTCCATGCCCTTGCCGGAGCCCTCAAGGGTGCCGTGGAGGACAATGGCCCGGGTATACCCGATGTCCTGCATGACTTCGGCCACGGGCCGGACCATGGCCTGTGAATAGACCCCCCTCACCCCGATGGACGGCAGGGCCGGGTTGGCCAGGGAGGCGGCAATGTTCAGGGTGGAGCCGAAATAAATTTGCGACAGAATGCGGCCCAGGGCCCTGGGGTGGATATTCGGGCTCATGCCGTTGAAAAGGCCGATATTTGTGGTTTCTATGCTGTTAGCGACCACATCAGCCGGGCATTCCACGTCAACGCCCAGGGCTTCGGCCATGTCCACGGTGCCGCAGATTGAGGTGATGGCCCTGGCCCCGTGCCTGGCCATGGGAATGCCCCCGGCCGCCGCAATAAGGGCTGCGGCGGTGCTGATATTGAATGTTTTGAATGTATCCATGCCCGTGCCGCTGTTGTCCACGGGATGGAGCCCCGGGTCCAGGCTGATTTTGGCAGTATCCAGGTCATAGATGGCCTGCCAGGCCCCGGCCACCTCCTGCCGGGATTCCCCCTTGGCGGTCAGAGCGGCCAGGAAGGCTCCCTGCTGCATTTCAGTGACCTGGTTGGTCAATAGGGAAATAAAGGCCCGTTCGGATTCTTTCCGGGTCAGGGGTTCTTTTTGGATGAGACGGGTGATGACGGCGCCGAATTCACGGTTCAATGTCTGGGACATGATTCCTCCTGAATAATAAACGTATTATCAGGATCTTGTTCCAGCAGAGAATCCTAGGGCATAGAGGCAGGCTTTCCGACTGACGGATCATCCTAATGGCTGCGCCTTCCCCTATTCTTAAGAGTGGCTTTTATGCAGTTTTCGTCCCCGGTCACGGCACCGGCTGGCATGTGGCGGACTCTCACCGCCTTTCCTTTTAACCCCTGGGAGACCTGTCCTTCCAAAGGCACCTGTATGCTTGGCAAAGTTTATACCCGGGGCGGGCTTCTTTTGTCAACGATAAAAAAGGGAGGATCTTCCCCATGCCGGGGGCCGGACTCATCCGCTAAAAATGGTCAGGCCTGCGCCGGTGACGGCCAGGGCAATGGCAAGGGTTTTGGGGCCTGTGATCCGTTCCTTCAGAAACAGGGCCGCCAGGATGAAAATGAAGATGGTGGACATCTGGTTTAAAATGGCGGCCTGGGAGGCCGTGGTGTATTTCATTCCCCCTACCCAGCAGAGCAGGGCGATATAATTCCCTGAAACGGATGCGGGAAGGGCGACGAGCCATGTTTTTGAGAACCTGAGTTCACGGAGATAGGCCCTGCGTTTGGGATGGCAGAAGAGATAGACCAGGAGGGATGCGGTTCCGGCTCCTACCCTGACAAAATTGGCCCAGAGAATGTCGGTCCTGTCCAGGAGTTCCTTGATGATAACGATCCCCATGGCCACCAGGATCATGGCAAGGCAGCCCATGAGGATGCCGGACCATGCGCTTTGTTTTATCACGGAGGGGTCCGGGAGTTTTGTCCGGGACAGGGAGCCCACAAAAACCGCAGCAAAGATCAGAAAACCGCCGATCATGGCCCCCGTGGTCAGGCTTTCCCCTAAAAGAAGAAAGGAAAAAAAGATCACGCTGGGCAGGTAGAGGCATTCCACAATGGCCACAAGCCCTGCGCCCAGGCGGTTCAGGGCCATGAAAAAGAAGAGGTCCGACAGGGTGATGCCGAAAAATCCGGATATGGCCAGGAGCAGCCAGTCGTTGAGGGGTTTGTCCGGAAAAAAGGGAATTTTCAGGATGAGCATGGTCAGGGAGATCAGGATCAAGGCAACTATGCTTTTGTAGATATTCAGGGAGACGGGGGAAAACACCTCCCCGCTTTTTTTGTAGAGGATGACGGCGCCGGCCCAGAAAAAGGCGGCGCATAGAGACAGTATGGAGCCCAGCATGGATGGATTCCCTCAGGGCAAGAGGAGTCTTCCTTTCAGATGGGGAAGGCCTTTTTGTTGGTCCCGGAGTTCAAAGCGGACCTGGGGCCGTCCGGTTTCCTCATCCGATGACGGTTCCCAACCCAGGGTGGTGACGGCGGGCATGAACACCGGCAGTTTAAAAGAGGCTTCGATGAGGGCAGGGCCCTGAAGGCCAAATTCCCGGTCAAGGCTTGCCGTTACCCTTGCAAGGCTCCACATGCCGTGGGCAATGGCGGTTTTAAAACCGAAAAGCCTGGCCGTAAAGGTATATAAGTGGTGGGGGTTATAATCCCCGGATACGGCAGCATAGTGGAGGCCGGTGCCTGAGGGGACAGGGATGGTTTCTCTTTTTTCCAGAAAGATATCCTCAGGTTTTGGGGCCGATGGGGCCTTTTTTGCCCCGCTCCGGGTAAAAAAGCCTGAAATGCCCTGCCAGACAATTTCCCCGCCGGATCTGACCTCCAGGATGAAACGGGTTTCAATGCCGGTTTCCTTTTTTGTAAACCCGGAAAGGATACAGGCCAGATCGAGGGTCTCGCCGGTGTTTACCGGTCTTTTCTGCTCAAAGGACTGGAACACCTGAATCAGCCCCGTGGGTTTCAGGGGGAAAAAGGGCGAAATGATGAATTTCCCCAGGATGCCGATAAAAAGAGTCTGCAGATAGGTGATGGGGATGGTGTCGCCATTATTTTCGTTAAATCCGCAGACAGTCCTGTAACGGGTGATGAGGGCCGGGTCCGGTTGAAATCCCTGAAGCTGGATGAGGGTTTTAGGGACAATTGCATCATCGGCCAGGGTATTGGGGCGGAAAGGGGCCATCAGCAGGGCTTTTAAAAAAACCAGTCCCATGCGGGGTGTTTTTTTTATGTCCACTGAGGTCCCAGGTCCTGCCGGGGTTATCTGTATGATGTGTTGATCATTTTCCATACCCAGGCACCTTATCTTTGTTTTATCCTGAAGTCAATAATGGTTATTGCGGATATTCTCTGTTTTCTGGTATGAAAGAACCAAACCATTAACAGGAGGCAAAAGAAAAGATGAGCACCATACTGGACATTGTTACAGCGCGAGATCCCTATGAAAAGGAATTTCACCAGGCGGTCACGGAAGTTGCGGAATCCGTCAAACCGGTCCTGGACAAAAATCCCGAATACCGCCATGCCGGCATCATGGAAAGAATCGTAGAACCGGAACGGGTGATCCAGTTCAGGGTTCCCTGGGTGGATGACCAGGGAACCGTCCGGGTCAACAGGGGATTCAGAATCCAGATGAACAGCGCCATCGGACCCTATAAAGGCGGCCTTCGGTTTCATCCGTCCGTGAACCTGTCCATATTAAAATTCCTTGCCTTTGAACAGGTCTTTAAAAATTCCCTGACCACCCTCCCCATGGGCGGAGCCAAAGGAGGGTCGGATTTTGATCCCAAGGGCAAATCCGATAATGAGATCATGAGGTTCTGCCAGAGTTTCATGATGGAACTCTTCCGCCATATCGGGCCGGACACGGATGTGCCGGCCGGCGACATCGGTGTGGGCGGGAGGGAAATCGGCTATCTTTTCGGTATGTATAAAAAGTTGAAAAATGAATTTTCAGGCGTTCTCACAGGCAAGGCCCTGAACTGGGGCGGCAGTCTGATCCGGCCCGAAGCCACCGGATACGGGGCGGTCTTTTTTGCCGATGAAATGCTGGCCACCCGGAAACAGTATCTTAAAGGCAAGGTCTGCCTTGTGTCCGGCTCCGGCAACGTGGCCCAGTATACCACCCGGAAATTAAACCAGCTCGGCGCAAAGGTGGTTACCCTTTCCGATTCTTCAGGCTATATCTATGATGAAAAAGGCATTGATGAGGCCAAACTTCATCATGTGCTGTATCTTAAAAATGTCCGGAGGGCCAGGATCAAGGACTATGTGGAAAAATACCCGGAGGCCGTCTATACTGCCGCCGACCCTTCAACCGGGTTCAACCCCCTCTGGGACCACAAGGCCGACTGCGCCTTCCCCAGCGCCACCCAGAACGAAATTAATGCAAAGGATGCCCGGAATCTTGTCAATAATGGGGTCTATCTGGTGTGTGAAGGGGCGAACATGCCGACCATGCCCGACGGGGTGGATATATTCCTGGAGCATAAAATCCTGTTTGCCCCGGGCAAGGCTGCCAACGCCGGCGGAGTCGCCGTGTCGGGCCTTGAGATGTCCCAGAATTCCATGAGAATCAAATGGTCCGGAGAAGAAGTGGAAGCCAAACTTAAGGGGATCATGAAAAGCATCCATTCGGCCTGTCTTTCAGCTTCGGAAGAATACGGGACTCCGGGCAATTATGTGAACGGGGCCAATATTGCAGGCTTTGTAAAGGTAGCGGATGCTATGATGGATCAGGGATTGGTGTGAAAGCGCTTGACAATTAAAAGGGGAACGGATTATAGGAGTATAGCATAAAGGGGAGTAGTTATCGGCTGAAGAAAAGGCCGACCCGGATTCCGTCAAGACGGTCGAAAGACCCGGGACCGGGACAGTGATCCTGCAAACAAGACCTTTATCCAGGCGACCATGCCGAGGATAAAGGTCTTTTTATTATCGGCACGGCATAAAACAATTTGGGTAAGATGGTATCTATGACCGCCGGTAATGCTTGAAAATAAAAGGGATATGGTGTATTCATATGCTGAATCAGGGCCGGATGAATGAATTCAGGCTGGCTCAAAACAAAGGAGAAAATCTAATGGTGAAAGTTTCAAAGCTTAAAATGACCCTGACGGTTTTAACGGTGATGGTATTTTTCATGATAGCCGGGTTCATGGAGGTTGCCGATGCCCGGACAAAGAGCGGCGGACGGTCCTTTAAAAAAGCGCCGGCAGCATCAAAACCGGCAGCCCAAACCCAGGCGCCCGGATCCATAGGCAGTCCCATGGGCGGGTCCTTTACCCGGGGGTTGGCCGGCGGCATCATGGGCGGGGTCCTGGGCAGCATGCTCTTTGGCGGAATGGCCCATGGCATGGGTGCGGGAGGTCTTGGCGGCAGTGGATTCGGGCTGTTTGAGATCCTGCTCCTGGCAGGTGTCGCTTATTTCGCTTACCGGTGGTTTGCCCGCCGGAAAGCCCTTGCCGGGAATACCGGATCACCCTTTTCAACGGACCGGAACCCTCCTGCCCGGCTTTTTTCCGGCCCGGGCGCTTCCCAGGAGTCACAGGAGAATATGGTGGAAGACCCTCTGGTTGCCGGTGTAAGAGAAATCTGGGCCGTTGACGCCGGTTTTGATCCGGATGCATTTAAAGAAACAGCCCAGGATCTGTTTTTCAAAATCCAGGCCGCATGGACCCGACGGGATGCCTCCGTGCTGAAGCCCTTTGTGGGGGATCAATTGCTGGAGGAATATGAGCAGCATTTTAAAGACCTCAAACAGCAGGGCCGGCTCAATCGCCTTGAAAATATTGCCGTGCGGAATGTTGAACTGACGGCCGCCGGTGTCCAGGACCGTGAGATGTTTGTTACGGTCCGGTTTACCGCCAATCTTCTGGACTATACCGTGGATGAAAAATCCGGAGAAATTGTGAAGGGAGATTCTGAAAATTCCGTGAAATTTGATGAGGCCTGGACCTTTGCGGCTCCTGCGGGAAGCCGGGAGTGGAAGCTGGAAGGCATAGAGGCTTGAGATGAAACGGGTTGTTTTCTTTTTGTTGACCAATATTGCGGTCATGCTGGTATTGTCGGTCAGTGCCCGGATTCTCGGCATTGACCGTTACCTGACCGCCAATGGGCTTAACATGGGGATGCTGCTGGCCTTTGCCGCTTTGATCGGTTTCGGCGGGTCCTTTATGTCGCTTTTGATGTCCAAAACCATTGCCAAATGGAGCACCGGCGCTAAAGTTATTGAGCAGCCAAGCAATCTGGACCAGGCCTGGTTGTTGGACACCGTTGGCCGGCTGGCCGGTAAGGCCGGGCTGCCCAGGCCTGAGGTCGCGGTTTATGAAGGGGCGCCCAATGCCTTTGCCACGGGCCCCAGCAGGACCAATTCCCTGGTGGCGGTATCCACCGGCCTGATGCAGGGCATGAACCGGCGGCAGGTGGAAGCGGTTCTGGCCCACGAGGTGGCCCATATTGCCAACGGAGATATGGTCACCCTGACCTTGATCCAAGGTGTGGTCAATACCTTTGTGATCTTTCTGTCCAGGGCCGCTGCCTATGCCCTGGACAGCTTTCTGCGCAAAAATGACCAGGAATCGAGTGGTCCCGGCTTGGGGTATTTCATTAGCAGTATTGTATTTGAAATCCTGTCCGGTATCCTGGCCGGCATTGTGGTGATGTATTTTTCCCGTCAGCGGGAATACCGGATTGCCGCTCTGCAATCGGCCGCCTGATCGTCTCCACCAGTAAGGTTATCTTGCATATTAAAAACACGCAAGCCTCAAAAGGTTAGGGTTGAATCATATGGATTTAATTTGGCTTGAAATAGGGTTAATCCTTTTTCTGATTGTCTTGAACGGGTTGCTGGCCTTGTCTGAGCTGGCCCTTGTGTCGGCACGGAAGACGAGGCTGGAACAACTGGCAAAAGAAGGTGATGCAAGGGCGGCCATCGCACTTAAGCTTGCCAATTCACCGGATAGTTTTTTATCCACCATACAGATCGGGATTACCTTTATCGGAATTCTGGCCGGCGCCTTCGGCGGGGCAACCCTGGCGGAGGGGATAGGCCTCCGCCTCGCCGGTGTCCCTTTAATTGCGCCCTATGCCGAAGCCATCGGCGTTACGATCGTGGTGGTCTGCATCACCTATTTATCCTTGATCCTGGGGGAATTGATTCCGAAGCGGATCGCTTTAAATGATCCGGAAAATCTGGCCTGCCTGGTGGCACCTGCCATAAATCTCCTTTCACGGCTGGCGCATCCATTGGTGATTCTGCTGAGCAGCTCCACAAATCTATCCCTCCGTATTTTTGGTTTCAAAGCGACCATCGCACCGGCCGTGACGGAGGAGGAAATAAAACTGCTGATCGACAAAGGAACCCAGGCCGGCACCTTTCAAGAGTTTGAACAGGATACGATTGAACGGGTCTTTCGCCTGGCCGACCGCCAGGTAGACGTTCTGATGACCCCCAGGGCGGATATTGTCTGGCTCAACCTGAACGAAAGCACGGAGGAAACAAAGCATAAGATCGCACAGCATAAGTATTCGTCCTATCCCCTGGCCCGGGACCGGTTTGAAAATATTGCAGGGGTGATCAGGGGAAAGGACCTGCTTTCACTCATCATGGAGGGAAAGCCCTTTGGTCTTGAGGAAATATGCAGGCCCCCCCTTTTTGTCTACGAAACCACACCGGCGGTTAAGGCCATGGAATTATTCAAAAAAACCAAGATGCATATTGCCTTTGTGGTGGATGAATACGGCACGACCCAGGGCCTCGTCACTTTTGGGGATATTTTACGGTCCGTGTTTGAGGATGTCGAAGACGTTGTTGAAGGTGAAAGCGACATTGTGAACCGTGAAGACGGCTCATTGCTGGTATCCGGGAGTTTGCCCCTGGATGAGTTCATGGATTACATGGAGATCGGGAACCTGACCGAAGAAGAACAGGCAGGGATGAACACCGTGGGCGGATTTGTCATGGCGAGGCTTGGCACTGTGCCTGTGGAAGGGCAGTCTTTTGTATGGAAGGGGTTAAGGTATGAAGTCGTTGACATGGACGGGAGAAGGGTGGATAAGATCCTGGTGTCACGGCAGGACTTCAATAAAGAAGCCCTTCAACCGGAATAAGCGGGCTTAAAAGGGCGGTTTACATGTCTGCCAGATAGGGCTCAATCAATTTCAGTTCATTGGGCCGGATGGGGCGCCAGGGAACGGCATAGAGACTTGCCTGGGTCAGCTTGGCAGGATGGATACGGACCACTTCAATTCCCTCGTCCACCTCAATCCAGAGGGTTTTTTCCATATCCAGGCCATAGGTTTGAGATATTTTTTCGGCAAAATTATGGATATAGTTTTTCAGCGAGGTGTTCATGGTGGGGTTGAGCCTTGCGTTTTTCAGGATAACGGCGAAAGGCACAAGATAGCTGATTCCTTCACCGTCTGTGCCCAGCCGGAGAATCTTCACATGGTATGATCCCGGCCACCAGGAAACCGGTTTTTCACCATCCGTGCTTTTCCCGTCCCATTCATAGATAAAATCATGAAGAATCATAATGAGGACCTCTGGGGTTTCATTACCCTTCGGCACGCCTGGGCAACGTCTTCGGGATAGGCCCCGGAGATCCATCTGAGCTGGGCTTCGGAGAAGGTCCCCGGGCTATAGGGAAGTCTCGGGATAAACGAATAGAGAAGCCGCTGATCCGTGTCCCATGAATCCAGCCGTTTTGAAAATTCAATGGTGGTGACAAATTGTGCGCCCAGGGATTCAAGGGCTTTTACGGCGGCCAGGATGGCTTTGTCCAGCGATTCCCGCATGGGGGTATCGGCTTCAAGGATATTACCGCAGGCGGTTTTGGGCATGAGCTGGAGTTCCCATTCCGATACCTGGGCCTTGGGAACAAACAAAAGGGTGTGGTCGTCTTCGGCAAGGATGAGGGAGGAGGGGCCGCTCCTTTGCCCATCGGTTCTTGTATTGTTTCTCAGGGCCGTCACATAGGTTTCAAAAAAGGGTTTTCCCGTTGCCTGCAGGTATTGGGTGACGAATTCCCGGATCAGATCTCCTGCGGCAAATGACGGCATCGCTTCTCCCGTTTTTGTCCGGACCTGTTTCGGGATCATGGCGTTCTGGTGGTGGATCATCTGGTGGGAGGCATGGAGCCTGTGGCCGGACTGGGCGTATCCAAAGCCGAAATTCCATCCCCAGAGCGTGCTGTCAAAGGTCAGTGAAGGAGGGCCCGGCTGCCTGAGCCGGATCAGAATTTTTTTTCTCAAGGCTTCAAGTTCTTCCGTGGTCAGGGGAGCTCTTTCTCCGGGGCAGGGGATATCCAGCTCCGTCCCGAGCCGGATAAAGGCCCTCTGGTAGTAAAGATGGCGCAGACCCTTTATGTCGTCATCGGTCAGATCCCTTGCCCGGTACCGGACGGCATCATTGGCCATATTGGATGCAAAATGGCCCCAGGGGATATAGGAATTCCGCCTCAGGTATTCAAATATATGGGTGCTTTTGTCGTGGGAAAGATATTCTCCCGTGATTTCATTGGTCCCCTGGACTCCGGGTTTCAATACCAGGGCATTCTTCCAGGAATCGGGGAGATGGGGGTTGTTTACCAGGACTTCAAATACTTCAGGGTCATGGATGTCCGGGCTTAGCTGCCCGGCCGGGTTTTTTTTATACCCGATTCCCACGGGGCTTTGAAGGTCCGGACCAAAGATGATCCGGCAGGATTTTTGGGCCAGGAGCATCAGCTCTTCAGGGTCTGTGGAGGCCTGGGCCAGGGCGATCTGAAGGGGGTGGGGCAAGAGCCTGAGAATTTCGGTTTTCTCTTTTAGACCAAAGGTTCTGTTGTCTTGAGCCTGTCTGATATTTTCAAGGAGGGAACAGGGTTCCGGGGCGGGAATGGATATGGTTTCAGGGTGTTTTGCTTTTGCATCGGCCCAGGCCGAATTGATATAGGTGGTTCCCCGGAAGGCAAAGGGGTTATGGATTTCATAGATCAGGTCGGCTTCGGGCTCATAAAGGTCTTTGTCTGGGAAATTGGCCCGGTTGTCCACACCGGTGCCGTCTTCCAATTCTCCGAGGCTCTGCAGGTAATCCTTTTTTCTCAGGTTCCGGACCCCAAAGCAGGGCTTGTGAATTCCGACCTTAAACCGGCCGTCTTTTCCCACACAGGATCTCAATTCCGTCATATTTCCGGTGCTCCCGAAGGAATAAGGCAGACAAAGGTAAAGTCTTTGTCAAAAGTATTCCTGAACTGGTGTTCGACATTGGCGGGAACAAAGACGGCAGATCCTTTTTTCAGCGGATGCCACTGATCCTTGATCCATACTTCTCCCTTGCCTTTGTGGACAAAGATTTCATGTTCCCAGTCATGGGCATGCCGGGGGGTGAACCCGCCGGGACCCATTTCAAAGACCCGCATGCAGAAATTCTTTGCCCCGTCCTCTTTTCCGATCATCACGCGCCCCGCAACCTGCTTTACGTTTTCATTGTCCATGACAATGGGCAGGACGTCTTTATAATTCACTATCTTCATCTACAAGCCTCCTTTGCAAGGTTTCCCAAATATTTCTTCTCAAGCTCGAACAGAAATATGCTATTTATTCATGGATTGTCAATGGGACATGCCGCTCATTCAAAGCTTGTAGATTTATTCCTTTTTTGATGCCAGGGTTTCCAGGGCGTCTTGGGCCGCATCGGCCAGATCCCGGTGGTCGAATGAGGCAAGCCTTGCCCTGATCCATTCCCCGGCGTCTTCATCACCGGCCAGCCCCAGGACATACAGGATGTCCCCCTTGACCGGGATGTCCTTTTCATCAAACCGGTCCATGAGGGTGGGGCAGATGCGGGCCGCCAGTTCCGGGACCGATTCGCAGAGGTCTTCCACAATGACCATGGCGCCGAGCCGGACGGACCAGGTGTCGTGAAGCAGAAGGTCGATAAAGCCGTCAAAGATCTGATTCTTTTCAATCAGTTGCCGGGAAATCCAGGATGCATCCCCCTGTTCGAGGATGGTTTGCAGGGAGCTGGCGCTGAGTTGGGCCGGGTCCCGGTGGAGGACCATGTTGAGGATTTCCTGGGCTGTCACCTGGCCGGTCCACCTGAAGCCGTCATCCAGGATGAGGCAGGGGGCGGACATCACCCCCTCTTTGGCGGCGGTTTCCGGGAACAGACTGCCGTCTATGATGTGGAGACGGATCTGGGGGCAGTGAAGGGCCAGGGGCAAAACCGTCCCGACCACGGTGGGGCAGAAGGGGCATTGAAGGGCTATATACAGGGTCAGCCGGACCGGGATGCCTATACCGTCAAGGGTTTTCGCGATCTCATCGGAAAGGGGAGCCCCCTGGCCGGAGAGACCGTCCAGGGCCTCCAGAAAAGGCCCCAGTTCCTTATCCAGGGGAAGGGCCGAATAGGTGATATTGTCTTTGAGCCGGAATCCGGGCAGGCCGGCATCGGTTTTTTCCTCTTCAATGATCAGATCCGGAATCAGGGTTGAAAGCGCATGGGCCATCAAGGCAAATTGGTGGTCTTCGGCATGGCCTGCGGAAATCCGCTGAATCCGGGTCTTGATGGGTCTGGTTTGGGTAAAGGTTTTTATCTTTGTTTGGGATTCGGGATCAAAAAACGTCATGGTGTGCAGCGGCTCCTCAATTTATTAAATAAAGGCCCTGACCTTGTTGCCGCCCTGATCCATGGCCGATGTGAGGGCATGGAGGGCGTTTTTTGCAAGATCATGAACGGTTGTGGCGGGTTTATGGTCATAGGAGGCCATCCCGATGCTGACAGTGAGGTTCAGTTCGGTTGTTCCGGCTTCAAAACTGAAACCGGCAATTTTCTCCCGGATTCTCTCGGCCAGCATCCTGGCGCCGTTTAAGTCCGTGTTGGGCAGGACGAGGCCGAATTCTTCCCCCCCGTACCGGCAGACCAGGTCATGGTTTCTGACCATGCTTTGGATCAGGACGGCGCTGGTGGTGAGGATGGCATCACCGGTGTCATAGCCGTGGGCGACATTGACGGCTTTAAAATGATCAAAGTCCACGAGAAGAACGGATAAGGGGGTATCATACCGTTTTGAGGTGGAAATTTCGGATTCAAGCTCCTGTTCAAAGCATTGCCGGTTATACAATTTGGTGAGAAAATCCTTTCTTGAGATCATGATGATTCTGTTCCGGGCATCTTCCGCCTCCCTGGCGATCCCTGCTTTTTTGAGGGTGCCGTGAATGATGGAAAAAATATGTTCAGCCGAGATTTCTTCCTTTGCAAAATAGGCAAAAGCACCTTTGGCCATTGCTTCCGGACCCTTATGAAGGCTGTGTTTTTCCAGGGTGAAGATAACGGGGATTTTCGACCGAACCTGGTTTAATTTTAACAGCAGGTCAAAGCCGTTTCCGTCGGGCAGGATATCATTGATGAAAATCAGGTCGATTCTTTTTCCGGAAATCAGTTCCATGGACTCCTCAAGGGTTTTTGCCTGGGATACCGAGCAGTTGATCACCCCCCGGATAAAATGGCTGAAGATACTGAAATCCTCATTGGAATCTTCGATATAAAGAATCTGATACCCATGGGCCGGTTGCGACGGATCATCGTCCGGCAACCGGATATGTTTTGATTTCACCAGGGGGGAGGAAAGTTTTTTTGTGATCAGGGTAATCCGGTCAACGGCCGTTTTGATGGAAGCAAGACCGGATTTGATCCTGGGGCCGGCGCTTTTATCCTGGAGCAGTTGATTCATGCTCCCCTGGAGGAGTCTTAGGGGCTGCTGCAGTTGATTGGCGGCGGAAACGGATCGTCCGGTCAGTTCTTTTTTCAAAAATTCTTCCTGAATGGCCAGGTCATATTGGGAGGCTGTTTTCTTATAGATCTTATCCAGTTCATTGAGGCTCTGGTCAACGGCTTTTTTTTGTTTAAAGAGTTCGTAGAGAATATTGATTTTTGCCCGGACCAATTGCTCTTCAAGGGGTTTCACCATATGGTCGATTTTAAGCGGCGTAAAGTCGGCAAGAAATTGTTTTTTCGGCCCGATATCGGTAAGGATGAGCAGGGGCGGATTATAGGTCTGCCGGTGGCTCATGAGCATGGCTCCGATTTTATACATATCGATGTGGGGAAGGGTTTCATCCACCAGGACCAGGATAAAAAAATGGGTATAAATCAGCTCAACGGCCTTTTTTTCCGTATCGGCCTCAACGATTTCAAGGTCAAAAAATCCCTTGAGGGCTTCTGTGAGGGAGGTTTTCGTGTCTGCCCCGGCCATGAGGAGAAGCTTGTCTTTTGCCGTTTTCATGTCTACCCCTTTCATTTATAGTGTCGGATAGATATCCTTTATCAGAATCCTGCTTTAAAATTAAGAGGAAATCGTGTAAATTATTGAACCTGTATGAAAATAGAAACCCTGAACCGGACAAACATATGAAATTCATTGCCGACCTTCACATCCATTCCAGATATTCACGGGCCACCGCAAAGGATCTTGATTTCGAACACCTTTACCGTACGGCCCAGATCAAGGGGATAACCCTTGTCGGCACCGGGGACTTTACCTATCCTGCCTGGATTGAGGAAATCGAGACCAAGCTTGAAGAAACAGAGCCCGGACTCTTTTCCCTGAAAAAAGAAATTGCGGAAAAGATCGACAAAACCCTTCCTGAAAATTTAAGGGGCCCGGTCCGGTTCATTCTTCAGACGGAAATCAGCAATATTTACAAGAAAGAGGGCCGGGTCCGGAAAAATCATAACCTGGTCTATTTCCCGGATATCAACAGTGTCAAAAAATTCAATGCCCGGCTGGATGCCATCGGGAACATCAAATCCGACGGCCGGCCAATTCTTGGCCTGGATGCCCGGGATCTCCTATCCATCATGCTGGATATCAATGATAAGGGTTTTTTTGTGCCGGCCCATATCTGGACCCCCTGGTTTTCCCTTTTTGGATCCAAATCCGGGTTTGATTCCATGGAAGAATGCTTTGGGGATTTGACTTCCCATATCTTTGCCGTTGAAACCGGGCTGTCTTCGGACCCGCCCATGAACTGGCGCATTCCGGATCTTGATCCTGTCCGACTCATTTCCAATTCCGATGCCCATTCGCCGGGATACCTCGGCCGGAACGCCAATGT
>CAZAHK010000083.1:0-17223 GCA_964484555.1 uncultured Desulfobacula sp. | reverse complement strand
TCACCCACCGCTCCCATGAATCCTTTGTCCTGGGCCACATCACAGAAGCTGCATCCCTTCTGGGTGATGGTCACACGTTTTGGATCTGTCTCATCTGCAAGATCCGCAGGATAATCAATCTGTATTTTTCTTGCTTTTGCCGCATGGGGACATCCGATCTGCTGAAGCACCTGGCCACAGGTAATCGGCATTCGGGCAAAGGATGTTTCCTTTAATTGGAAAATATTGGTCCAGTCAACCCGGGACAGCCATTGATCCTCCCATGGGGCAGGAGGATTCTCCTTGATTTGCCCGTCTTTATCCTTAAACAGGACACCGTCAAATTCTGAAATATCACCATCGAGTGCGCTCTGAAGGATGGGCAGAATCTGCTGGGCAGGTCCCTGCAGGGCAAAGGTAAACCGGTCCGACATTCCCTGAAAGCGATGGTCAAACCGGTCGTGACCCTTTTCCCCTTTAAAATCAACGTTGGCCTGGGGTCCGGCCAGGATGGTGATCGCACCCTTACTTTTGAGCTCTCCTGCCAGACCGAACAGATCCGGTCTTCCGCCAAGGGTTGAAAATCCAATGACCATCCGGGTTCCCCTGAAATGATTTTCCAGGGCTGCTTTTAGGTCCGTCTTGTCATCTTCATTGGTCACGGCAACGACGATGGCTTCATATTCACTGTTTTCGGATATAATGGTGGCTGCCATCTGAGGGCCTAAAAGGCCGTAGGACTCCCCTTTAAAATACCCGGTGAGGATGACCAATTTCTTTTTTGAATTCATTTTTCCGGTCTGTCAGCCTTTTTCAAATGTATTGCGGCTGACCTTCAGGGTTTCGTAATAGCCTTGCGCGCCCATGGTTCTAATCAACAACCGGCCGGGGCAGAACCTTTGCCCGTTCTGCAATTTCAGGCACCCTGTGCTCCCATTCGATGGCCATCAGATGGACACCGGCCACACCTTCCATCTCTTTGAATTCTTCGATCTGTTCCAGCGCAAATTTGATACCTTCCTCCGGCTGGTCTTTTTTGGGCACGCCTTTAAAGCGTTTGATCAAAGATTCGGGGATATCCATACCCGGAACAAACTTGGACATGAAATTGGCCATCCCGGCGCTTTTCATGGGTGTGACACCGGCCAGGATATAGCACTTTTCATGCAGCCCCATATCCACGGCCTGTTTCATGAAGATACGGAATTTTTCCATATTAAAAATACATTGTGTCTGGACAAAATCCACACCTGCCAGTATTTTTTTGGCAAGCCTGAACACACGGTATTCAAAAGGATCGCCAAACGGATTGGATGCGGCCCCGATAAACAGTTTCGGCGGCCCGTCAATGTCCTCGCCATTCAGGAACCTGCCCTCGTCCCGCATTTTCTTCACCATGGCAATGAGCTGCATGGAATCGATATCATGGACCCCTTTTGCCTCGGGATGATTCCCGAAAGACGTGTGGTCGCCGGACAGACACAGCATATTCCGGATACCCATGGCATAGGCCCCTAAAATATCGCTCATCATGGCCAGACGGTTCCTGTCCCGGCAGACCATCTGGAAATTGGGTTCAAGCCCCTTTTTCATCATCAGAACCGAGCCGGCAATGGAAGACATCCGGACCACGGCGGTCTGGTTGTCCGTCATATTCACAGCATCCACAATCCCCACCAGGTGACTTAGTTTTTCATTTAAATGGTCGACATTGGCACCTTTGGGGGGACCGCATTCTCCGGTGAAAGCAAAATGGCCCGCATTTAGCACCTTTTCCAGATTACTGCCTGATTTAAGCTCTTTCATCGATCGTTTTTCCTTCATATTTGTCTATTCGATATCTGGTCGATATCTGGTCGGTATCCGGCTCATTTCAATGGTGATCGTTGGATACACGGACTGTATCAAACTTTCCGGGTACCATGGAAAATCAGCGACTTGATGGTCACCGGAAACACCTGCTTTGCCACCAGCGGCTCACCGATGTCGATCCAGTCGCCGTCCTTAAGATCCAGTTCATCCAGGGTGAGCAGGTTTGTTTTAAGGCCTGTTTCCCGGCGGATGACATTTCCCACACCACAGGCAATATCGGCCAGAAAAATGAGAATAATGGGGATGTGTTTTCCGATTGAATTCACCAGCGCCGACTCAATGGCTTTACCGAACATGACCAACTTCTGGTAGGAATTGTGGGTGAGACCCTTGAAATAAAGCGCCACGGTCTCGGTCCCCTCGGTCAGATCAAACCGCTTAAAAGACCTTTCAATTTCAGATATGATATGGTCATGGCTTAATTTATCCTGTTTCACGTCAACCCTGAGCACCGGCACGTTCCACATGGGAAACTGAAGCTGGTCATCCATGGACCCCGAGGAACCCGATATGGATAATGTATGGGCGCCGGCACCGATGACCGTCGCCCTTATCTTGTTTTCAGGTTCGAAGACCGGCCCGGGAAGCTTTGGGAGCAGCGTCCTGATTTCAGCGGCAAGGTATGAACCGATATCATTGTGCTGAAACCCATTACAGCCGTAGAGCAATTCAGAGACACCGCCTGAAAAGGTGTATTCGTCGATTTTCCTGGAAAAGTCCAGATCGTCGGTTAGCATCAGATCTTTGGCAAGAGCTGAAACAGACGGGCCATTCATGACCTCTAAAAGGGTTTGGGCCAGTATGGCGGCAATTTTTTTCAGCGATTCTTCAGGGATAACATCTCCCACATCATGGTGTATTCCCAGACGGGTCATCACCTTTTTGGCAGACTCACTGGTCCGCAGGATTTTTCTTTTGGCGTTCACGGCCAGCAGACGGCCGCCCACCGAAATACTGCTGGTGGATATGATCTGCCCGTTGCAGGAGATGGCCATATTGGATGTGCCGCCGCCAATATCACAGGAAAGTATGGTTTTAGCGGTTCTTTTCGAGCGGTCAACAGCACCTGAACCCATCGCCGCAATCATGCTCTCAAAATTGGGTCCCGCAGTTGCGGCGACAAATTTACCTGCATCGCTGGACAGGGCGGCCGCTATCGCTTCCGCATTCTGCTTTTTGGCTGTTTCCCCGGTGATGATCACAGCCCCGGTTTTGACATCCTCCTGCCGGATACCCGCACGGATGTACTCCTTCTTGAAAAACCGGGTCAATTGCTCGACATCTATGGTCTGATGGTCCTTTAAGGGAGTATCGATAATCTCTCCCTCATAAACGACCTTGCGGTCAACAACATGAAACCGCCGGGTGGGGGATGTTTCGTCTCTTTTAAGCAGCAGGTTTGAAAAAGCCAGATGGCTTGTGGATGATCCCACATCAATCCCGACACTGAGCAGTTCTATCTCATTAATTTCCATGGACACATCCTTAAAGCGGTTTATTAAAAGGCCGGACCAGTTTTCTGGGTCCTGCGCCTCCGGCCGGCTGCCAGTTTTTCGGTTCCCTGACTTTCATCAGACGATGGAGCTGATTGGTCTTTTTAAGCTTGTAGTAAATCATTGCCCAGGCGCAGGGTATCTTCTCATTAACCTCGCAGCTTCCGTTACTGGAACCGCCGCAGGGTCCGTTAAAAAGGGTTTTCGCACATCTTGCGACGGGACATATCCCCCCTGTATGACCCAGCAGACAGTCCCCGCAGCCCTGGCACATCTCCTGCCAGACACCCGGTTCCACATTCGAGCCTATGAACGTGGTATTGACGGCCGGGATGACGGGCAGGGAATCGAAAAAAAAGGCCATGGTCTGCACTCCGGCCCCGCAGGCCAGGGTCAGCACTGCATCCGTATTTTCGGGAATGGTTAAATATTCTTTCAGCCAGTCCGGTTCACATTGGCGCTCAATGGTATGTACGGTAAATTTGGGCTTCCCGGTTTTGTAATGTCGGATATGATCCAGCTCCGTTGCCAACTGATGGGCCTGTCTGTCTCCTCCGGTGAGACAGACGGAAACGCAGCCGCCGCAGCCCAGGACAAAAATATTCTTATAGTCCCCAAGACTTTCGATAATTTCTTCCAATGGTTTAAGATTGCCGACAATCATATTGCACCACCTCCCATATCCGATCTTATATCTGATCTTATATCCGATCTTATATCCGGGGATTTCTTTTTCAGAAAATGGGCCTTTGCAGCCCGGGTCACCTCATCCCGATGTTTGGAACAGGTAGGCTCAATTTCCGTGCCCAGTTTCTCAGATAATGTCCGCCTGTAATCCACTGTATATATGGGGACGCCACAAACGCTGCAGTAGACCAGTTCAAGGGATTTTACCTCATCCCAGCCGTTCTCGAGCATGAATTGAAATTCGATGGCGTTCTGGGGACAGATACGCCGGCAGTTGCCGCAGCGCGCACAGCGTGCCATATTATGGGAAAGTACGCGGTTTGCATCTGAATCCACCGCGCGCAATGCATTTGCCGGGCAGTTCTGGACACAAGCCAGACACCCGTTACACTGATCGTTTACTTGAAAATAGCGCATGACGTTTGACTCCGTCTGTTCTGTTGTTATTTTGCCTTAATTTGTATATTGGACCCATCTCTTTGATTCACCTGCCTGATTCATCTCCGCATGCCGGAGGTGCGTCTTAACGCGGATATCCTGGCCTGGTCGTATTGAATCATGGCGGAATCCTTTAATGTTAAGGCTCCCGGCTCACAAAAGTGAACGCACAAGGGATCTCCCCCGCAAAGATCACATTTAAACGGCCGCCCCCGATCTTCATCAAACCCTATGGCACCGAAACTGCAGGCGTTAAGACACATTTTACAGCCCACACATTTATTGTAATCAATGACGGTCCGCACCACCGGGTCATCCATTCTGCTGATGGCCTCTTTGGGACATGCCGCAATGCAGGGTGCGTCTTCGCAGTTCTGGCAGACCAGGGGCAGATACCGGTCGCATTCATCCATCTGAATCACCCGGATACGTGATTTTTCCGGGTTGCAGACCCCGGCTTTCCGGATGGCGCAGGCAGTCCGGCACATCCTGCAACCGTTGCATTTATTTGGATCTGATATCAGTATTTTCATGGTCATTCTCATCATTTATATATATTAAGCTGTAACGATTCCTATTTTAACCAGCCCCACAGATCATCAATCCGAAGCGGGTCAAACACCTTTGTTTTTTTTACCACCGTCTTCCGGGTCCAACCGTTTTTCCGGTAATCGTCGGCCTGCCGCCCCTGGCTTGTGGCAATCCCCTCCCTTATATTATAGATGCGCTCCATGGCAATACAGCGGTAGGCAATCTGTTTTAATCCATCTTCATCCAGAGCAAGTCCGGTATTGAGCAGAATCCTGTCGGCAGCGGTCTGAAAATTGAGTTCACTGCCGCCCGCACCTCTCTTTGTTCCTGACGGCAGCCCGAGGCACTGTACCCCGAGGATCTGCATAAGGGTCTGTTTTATTTGAACCAGATCAACGGATCCTGCCGGACCTTCCATAATTTCCGAATCCTGACCGTCCTGATCCGGGGTGTTTGGGGCCGGCGGTTCATCAATGCTTTCAAAAAACTTTTTCTCATAGGCAATAATGCCTTCGGGATCTTTTACTTCCAATGCGACTGTGCCGCTGCAAGCCATGGCCAGGACATTTTTTGCCGCCAGGACGTCTTTGCGGAGTATGGCTCGCTGGTCAGATAAACTTTTATCCTTTAAGCCGTGCACCTCTTTAAATTCAATGCGGCCATCCCGGATCAGCAGGCAGGTTTCATTTTCAGCCCGCCCTTTCAATACCAAATGGTCAAAACCGGCCTGGCGCATCTCAGCAGCAAAAGAACCGTCTACGCACACTCTGGCCAGAAGCCCCGTGGCAGTGGACTTGCTTGTCAACACAGCCGCCCCAAGGGGCGCACTCAACGTCCCGCTCAGATATCCCGCACTGACGATGCATATATTATCGACGGAACCCGGGTCGACCATTTTGGGCGCATGCCTGCAAAAAAGGTAGGTGGCAACACCACTGCCGCCAAGGAATCTTTGTTCAAGATCCATTGATACCGAAAACGTTTCCACCTCACACCGGCCAAGGTCCACCAGTGCAATTCTTCGGTCCGTCGTCATATCCTTTCCTCCTCATTTATCACGGAAAGCCTTTTTAAATTATCCGTCAAGCCATCTGAATTTTTAAACTTGACAAAGTCGAATTCTGTTCGCTATATTGAATAGCAAAATATCAAATAGCCGCCAGAGATGTCAAGCAAAAAAACATCAATAATTGGCCGAAAGAGTTTAGTTATTTGATTTTTAGGACAAAAAAGATAGGGTCTAAAAACCGGAGAAGATTCATTATAGTGAACAAGTCCAAAAAACAAAAAACACCATAGTGAACTTTTTCGAAAACTCAAAAAAGGAGATGGGTAACAATGGCAAGGGAAGAGAACCAATTAACCGGCGCGGAAAGTCTGCAGCAAACTAGGACATTCGGCAAAGTCAGGTGCCACAACCCAAGTTGTATGGAACGTATCGTTCCTGAACCAGGTGCAGACCATGCCAAATGCGCAACCTGCGGCATGGAGTTTCGTATTTTCTGGGTCAATCCCAAACTACCGAGAATCAGAGGACCGGTCTGGGACGTGAACAGAAAGATCGCACAGGATCGTTTCAAAGAAGTCACTGAGGGTAAATTAAAAGCGGCTGAAAAAAAAGGGGGCAAATAATATGGCATTAGACAGAAAGATCGCCTATATCAACCTGACCACAGGCGACATTGAGATAAAGCCCATACCCATGGAAGTCAGGAAAAAATTTCTGGGCGGCAGGGGCCTTGACGCCTACCTGCTTTACAACCATACGAAAAAGGGATGTGATCCGCTTGGACCCGACAACGCGCTGATCATCAGCGGTGGAATTCTCTGTGCCACTTTGGCATCCGCCACCGCCAGAACCCATGTAATGGCAAAATCGCCCCTCACCGGGCTTCTGGGAAGCTGCAACATGGGTGGTTTTTTTGCGCCTGAAATGGCCTGGGCCGGATTCCACCACCTGGTCATAAAAGGCAAAGCGAAAAAACCAAGCTACATTTATATCAACAATGGTAAAATCGAAATCAGGGATGCGGCCGGCATCTGGGGAAAAACCGTTACCGACACCCAGTGGGCCATCCATGATGAATTAAATGACAAAGAAGTGAAAAGCCTTGTCATCGGACCTGCCGGTGAGAACCTTGTGGCTTATGCCAACGTGATGACCGGTGTCAAAAATGCCGGCGGCAGAACCGGTATGGGTGCCGTCATGGGATCCAAAAATTTGAAGGCTGTTGCCTGCCGTGGTACCATGGACGTCAAGATCACCCATCCCGTGGAAGCGCTGGAATACAATAAAAAATTCATCGAGCAGATCACCGGTGCAAAAGTCAGCCAGACCCAGGGCACTTTGGGCACACCCTTTATCTGGGGCGCCACCAATTCCTGGGGCGGTGTCAGGACGGAAAATTTCAGGTACAACCAGTTGGAATATGCCGATGACATCGAGCCGGAACGTATTGATGAAATTGCCACTGAAACCATGGGACCCTACCATATGGCCGGCTGCTTCGGCTGCCAGGTTCACTGCCGGGCCCAGTATAAAATCCCGTCGGGAAAATACAAGGGCAAATACGACGAAGGCCCGGAATACACTTCCCAGGGTGCTTTTGGCGCAGAAGTCGGGTGCCGGAGCGCGGAAACGGTTCTGGCGGGCAACCATCTTGTGGATCAGTTCGGCATGGACAACCTTGAAACCGGAAGCATGATTGCATGGGCCATGGAATGTTTTGAAGAAGGCCTTATTACCAAAGATCAGACAGGCGGCATTGATCTGCGCTTCGGCAACGATGAAGCCGTCCTGGAAATGATCGAGCGCATCTGCTACCGCAAGGGATGGCTGGGCGACGTTCTGGCAAAAGGCGGTATCCCGGCCGCTAAGGATGTGGGGAAAAACTCCTTTGATTATCTCATCCAGGTAAAGGGTATGGCCAACCTCCACTCGGACGAAAGGGCCACCCCCGCACTTGCACTCAATATAGCCACCTCATCCAGAGGGTCCGACCATCTGAGAAGCCGGCCGGCAATTGACCTCTACCACCTGCCTGAAACGGTGCTGCGCAGAATCTACAGCACACCGGTTCCCTATGACGGCCCCTTAAGCTCTGAACATACCGAATATGTGGGCAAACCCTGGCAGGTCTTCTGGCAGGAAAACTGCTACATGGCCGTGGACAGTCTGGGTATCTGCAAATACCACACCACTTTCCTGGGCGCCACCCTGCCCAATTTCGAAAACTGGCCCAAGGTGCTTTACCTGAACACCGGAATTGAGATGACACCCGAGGAGATCTGGCAGGTCGCAAGAAGAAACAACATGATCGAACGGTTGTTCAATCTTAGGGAGGGGGCAACCCGTAATGATCCGGAAAAAGGTGATGTGCTGAATCACCGCTATCATGATGAACCTTGTAAGAGGGGAGCCATCGACGTTATCGGAAGATATATTGTCAAAGAGAAATTCGATAAAATGGTCGATGAATTCTATGAACACAAAGGGCTGGACAAAAATGGTATTCCCAAAAAGAGTACACTGAAAGAACTTGGCCTGGAAAACGAACCCTCACATCTGCTGTAACGGGCAGTTCGGATAGAAAAGGAGAACACAATGCAATCAAATAGCAAGGTTTTATTGATAAATTATGAAAAATGCACCGGATGCAGGCTTTGTGAACAGGTTTGTGCGGTAAGGCACCACGGCGCATCCAACCCGAGCCGAAGCCGTATTCGCGTGATGAAATGGGAGATGGAGGGGCTTTATATCCCTGTCTCCTGCCAACAATGCCAGGACGCGCCCTGTCTGAACGCCTGCCCTGTCGGCGCCATTTCCCGCAATGAAGAGCTGAACCGGGTCGAAGTGAATTACGACGTCTGCATCGGCTGCCGGACCTGTGTATCGGTCTGTCCTTTCGGCGCCATGCACTACAATGCCATCGACAGACAGGTCGCCAAATGCGATCTTTGTGACGGAGACCCCCAGTGCGTCAGATTCTGTGATATAAAGGCCATTGAGTACGCAGATGGCGGGGATGTCAGCATTGAGAAAAAAAGAGCGGCTGCGCTTCGCCTGTCAACGGTAAAGAACCAGGCAACGGCTCTTGAACAACATACTGCTTAAGGACCGGCTCCAAAATAACTTGATTATTTGTTGTAACGATCCTGATCAGATCTTTTTAAGAGCGGTTGAAAAATAAGGGGCCCCATTAGGTTGATTTAATTTAATGGGGCCTTTATACTTCGGTATCATTTAGAGAACTTATTATGGTGGACAATGGTAAAAAAATATCAGGCCCCAATTATTAAAAAGGCATTTGTCATTATGGATGTCATATCCCAAAGCACCCAGGGACTGCGGATCAGTGAGATTTCCTCACGTCTTGACATCAGCAAAAGTACGGTTCACGGCATTACGGCTGCCCTGGAAGATGTGGGTGCTCTCCTGCGGGACTCGGTAACCAAAAGATACACCCTCGGTCTTACCCTGACGACGCTGGGCAAAGCCGCCTATGAACGGATCGATATTAAAAACATTGCACGCCCCATTATGGAAGATCTCATGGAGCAGTGCCAGGAATCGGTTTTTCTAGGAGTCAGAAACGGGGAGAGCGTCACCGTGATCGATATTATTGAATCCAGAAAGGATTTTAAAATCACCTCCCCCATCGGCACCACCCTGCCGCTGATGGCAGGGGCTGTGGGGAAATTGTTCCTGTCTCAAATGGAATCCCACGACATTGGAAAATACCTGCATGCCAACCCTCTGGTAAGATACACCGCCAACACCATTATTGATTCCGACCTGTATGCAAAAGAACTTGAGAAGGTCAGACAGTCAGGCATTGCCACGGATGATGAAGAATATCTGTCCGGTGTCCGTGCCGTGGCCGCCCCCATCAAAAAATACGGTGCCCACATTCCGGCCCTCTGGGTCGTCGGTTTCAAGGCATCCATGTCGGACAAAAAAATGCCCGCCATTATTGAGCAGACACGGTCCGCAGCTGAAAAAATCAACAAAAAGCTGGCCCTCGGGGTCTGATTAAGGGCCATGGTCAACAGCAAAGCCCCCGAACTGAAAAAAACAAAAACCGTGCTACGAAAAAATGTTAAAGCGAATTTTTTCTGCTGTTTCGTGAAGATCCTGCTGAAGTTGTCTGAATTTTTCCACCATGCGTTTGGCTTCGGGTGTGAGAACGGACTCTCCGCCGGAGACCCCTCCCTTTCGCCGGATCAACAGGGGCGTTCCGATTCTTTCTTCGATTTTCTTAAGCCTGCCCCACATGGACCTGTACCCCATGCCCAGGGATTTTGCAGCAGCATTGATGGAGCCTTCCCTTTCAATGGCTTCCAGAATGCTGATCTGGCCTTCGCCGAACAGGGTTTCCCCTGTTTCGCACTCAATCCAGAGTCTCATACAAACTTTTAAATTTTGATTTTCCATGGCATTGGAATCATATCTTATTTTTATTTTTAAGTCACTCCCTTAATCGGATTCAGAATGTGAATTTTTAACATTTTAAATATGATCCTAAGCGTTATGTTTGTGTTGACATAACATTTTTTCAATGGTAGCAAATTGGTCTATCGTATAAATACGTTGACCCATTTAAGAGAGGAAATCCCATGCTTTTACCCAAGTTTGAATTTCACGAACCCGGCAGCATTAAAGAAGCCTTAGAACTCAAGAAAAAATGGGGTTCAACCGCCAGGCTTCTGGCCGGGGGAACAGATCTTCTGGTCCACCTGAAAAAGAAAATCATCACCACGGACCATATTATCAGCCTCCAGAGAATCGAATCCCTGGCCCGGATCACGGCTCATCCGGATTTTGTGGAAATCGGGGCCTGCGCCACCATGGCGGCGATTTCAGGAACCCCTGTGATCCAGGCAAAATTTTCAGCCTTGAAATCCGGGGTGGACAATATCGGCAACCATCTCATCCGCAACCGGGCCACTCTGGGCGGGAATGCGTGCAATGCAAGCCCGGCCGGAGATTCTCTGCCTGCCCTGCTCATCTATAAAGCCCTGGTCCTTCTGGAAAGCCTTGATGGAAAACGGGAAATCCCCATTGAAGAATTTTTCAAAGGCCCCGGCAAAACGGATATGAAGGCCGATGAGATCCTTACGGGCTTCCGGCTGCCGACTCCGCCTGCTCACAGCGGCGCCCATTATATCCAACTGGGAAAACGGAAATCCTCTGAAATCAATGTCGTGAACGTGGCTTCTTTTCTTGAATTTGATCCGAAAACCAAAAAAATCATCGATGCCCGGATTGCCCTTGGGTCCGTTGCCGCCACGCCCATCCGGTCGTTAAAAGCCGAAGCGCTTCTCAAAGGAAAAATTGCCGAAGAAACATCATTCTATGAAGCCGGTGAAAAAGCCCGGTTTGAAGACTGCAAACCCATTGACGATTTCAGGGGCAGCGCCGCATACCGGCGGGCCATGGTGGGTGTCCTGACCAAACGCACCCTAACAACCGCCTTTGAACTTGCCGGAAGGTAAACGAACAGGAGACATATATGAAAAAAATAATCCATCTGACCATCAATGAACTGGACCATGAAATTGCCGTTGAACCCAATAAAACCCTTGCAGACCTGCTCCGCTACGACCTGAAGCTGACCGGCACCAAAAAAGGCTGCGACACCGGTGACTGCGGGGCCTGCACTGTTATTATGAATGGAGATCCGGTGAACTCCTGCCTTGTGCTGGCTGTCCAGGCCAATGGCTCCCGGATCGAGACCGTTGAAGGATTGAGCACGGACGAAGGCATTCATCCGATTCAGAAGGCCTTCGTGGAAAAAGGGGCCATTCAGTGCGGGTATTGTACGCCCGGCATGATCATGTCCGCCAAAAGCCTTCTGGATAAAAATCCGAACCCCAATGAGCAGGAAATCCGGGAAGGCATTTCCGGGAACCTGTGCCGGTGTACGGGATATACGAAAATTTTTGAAGCCATCGAATCCCTAAGATCATAACAGAGCGCGCATCCAAGGAGGATCCATGAAAGAATTTGATATTATCAGCACCCGGGCAAACCGCATCGATACGCCGGACAAGGCAACCGGAAGAGCTGTATTTGTAGATGATATTTCAAGACCCGGCATGTTGTATGGGGCCCTGCTGCAAAGCCCCCATGCCCATGCAAAAATACTTTCCATTGATACGTCAAAGGCTGAAAAACTCAAAGGGGTCAAGGCCGTTATCACCGCAAAAGACGCCGGCAGCGTCAAGTACGGGGTCAGCCCGGCCCGGTACGATGAAACGGTTTTCGCCATTGACAAGGTCCGCTATGTCGGGGATGAGATTGCAGCCGTGGCTGCAGAATCCCTGGATATTGCCCTGGCTGCCGTGGAATTGATCAAGGTGGAATACGAAATCCTGCCTGCGGTGCTTACCATTGAAGACGCCATGAAAGACGGTGCCCCCCTGCTTCATGAGGGCTCCCCCAAAAACCTGTGCGCCGAAGTCCACCAGGAATTCGGGAATGTAGAGGAAGGCCTTAAAAACAGCGACATCATCATCACCACCAAGATGAAGAATAAGCGTCAGGACGGGGCTTTCATCGAAATGCAGGGATGTATTGCCGAATTTGACAATCTCGGCGTATTGACCCTGACCAGTTCCACCCAGGTGCCCCACTATGTTCAACGCACCGTTGCCATGGTCCTGGGCATGGATGTCGGCAAGGTCCGGGTGATCAAACCCTATGTGGGTGCGGGATTCGGCATCAAGGCGGCAGCCAACCCCATGGAACTGGCCTGCTGCGTTCTTGCCCGGAAAACAAAAAAACCCGTGAAAATGAATTATACCCGGGACCAGGTCTTCATGCTGGCCAGGGCCAGACACCAATTCTCCCATACCATTACCACGGGCGCTAAAAAAGACGGAACCCTTATGGCCATCAAACATGAATGCTGGCTGGACGGCGGGGCCTATACCAGTTTCGGCATTGCCACGGTTTATTATACCGGCTCTCTCCTGGGCGGACCTTATAAACTGGATAATATGAGCTATGACGGTTACCGGGTGTACAACAACAAACCGGCCTGCGGAGCCCAGCGGGGCCACGGGGCCGTCATTGCAAGGGCTGCCTTTGAACAGCAACTGGACATGATCGCTGAAAAAATCGGCATGGACCCCCTGGAACTGCGCATCAAAAACATGATGGAAACCGGGGACACCACCTGCAACGACCTCAACATGAGTTCCTTCGGCATGTCCGAATGCATTGAAGCGGTCCGGAAAGGCTCGGGCTGGGATCAGAAAAAGGGCAAGATGCCCAAGGGCAAAGGCATCGGCATGGCCTGCGGGTTCTTTGTCTCGGGAGCCGGGTATCCCATTTACCGGTCCGATACCTGGCACGGCACCGTCATCATCAAACTGACGGAAGACGGGGGAACGGCCCTGGTGTATACGGCTTCCGCCGAAATCGGCCAGGGATCGGATACGGCCTTTGCCATGATCGCAGCGGAAACCCTCGGCATTCCTTTAGAAAATATCCGTCTTGCCTCCGGCGATACCGACATGGGAGTGGATCTGGGAGCCTATTCCAGCCGCCAGACCCTCATGACGGGCCATGCCACCAAGGATGCGGCCGAACACGCCAAAAAACAGGTGCTGGAAGTTCTTGCCGAACAATTGAAGGTGCCGGTGGTGAATATGGATATCCGCAACGGATTCGTCGAATTTATGGGCACAGCCCCGGATTTTTCAGAGCTAAGGACCCGGTATATCAAGGAACACCGGGGCTGGACCGATAATCCCACTTCGGAAAAACTGACCTTTAAAGAAGCCTCCAGAATCGCCTTCCTGGAAAAAGGCTCCATCGTGGGAACCGGAAAATACAAACCCCACAATCTGGGCGGGAAATTCAAGGGAGCCGCCGTGGGAACCTCCCCGGCCTACGGATGTTCGGCCCAGGTGGCGGAAGTCACCGTGGACATGGAAACCGGCCAGGTCACCATTGATAAAATCACCGATGCCCATGACTGCGGCAAGGCCATTAACCTGACCTCGGTGGAAGGCCAGATGCAGGGATCCGTATCCATGGGGATCGGCGAAGCCATGCATGAAGAAGTCATCTTCGATAAACAGGGCCGGGTGCTGAACCATGACCTGGCCGAATACAAGATCGTCACCTCCATGGATATGCCCCATGTGGAAGCCATTGTGGTGGAAAGCGACGAGCCCAACGGACCCTACGGGGCCAAGGAAGTGGGCGAAGGCGCCATCATGCCCACCATCCCGGCCATTCTGAATGCGGTCTATGACGCCGCCGGGGTCCGGCTCTATGAACTGCCCCTGACCCCGGAACGGGTATACACCGCCATCCAGGAATATAAGGAAAAGAACAAAATCAAATAAGTATGCAAAGGTTGGATGAAAGATACGCTCGGCAGATCATCCTTCCCGAAATAGGTCCCCAAGGTCAGGAACGTCTTGCCCGCGCAGGCGTCCTGATCGCCGGGGCCGGCGGGCTGGGGTCCGTTACCGCCCTATACCTGGCGGCAGCGGGCATCGGCCATATCAAGATTGCCGACCACGACAGCCTGGAGCCCAGCAATCTGAATCGCCAGATCATCCATTCTGAAGCCTTTTTAGGCCGGCCCAAGGTCATCTCCGCGGCCAGTCGCATGAAGGCCTTAAATTCTATGATCCGGGTCACACCGGTGCAGACCCGGATTACCTCCGCCAATATCGACACCCTGCTGGACGGGGTGGAGATTATCGTGGACGGTTCGGATAATTATGAGACCCGGCAGGTGCTGAACCGGGCCTCCCTCAGGCACGGGCTTCCCTTTGTCTACGCCGGGGTCCGGGGCTTTGAAGCCATGGTCTCCAGCTTTGTGCCGGGCCGGACCGCCTGCTTTGAATGTATTGTCACCGGAGGGGAGGCCCCATCGGACAGGGGTCCCGGCATCGTCGGGCCCGCCGCAGGAATGGCCGCCTCCTTCCAGGCCATGGAAACCCTTAAACTCATCCTGGGAATCGGAAAACCCCTTGAAAACCGGCTGATCCGCATATCAGGCCTTGACATGAGAATTCATTGCGTTAACCTTATTTCAAATCCCCAATGCAAGGCATGCGGGAAATTTTATAACCCTGACAAGAGGATTTGAATCATGATAATCCAGTTGAACGGAATAGAGGAAACCATCCCCGAAGAAATGACTATCAAAGCGCTCATTGAATGGGCAAAAGAAGGAGACCCTCATCTTATTGTTGAACAAAACGGAAAATACATTTATCCTTCTGCCTATGACAGCCACCCCGTTTTTGAAAATGATACCATTGAATTTATCAACCCCAATCTGGGCGGATAGAGATTAATTAAAAGGAAACCGCTGAAATGAAATATTATGAAAAAGATCAGGTCAAGGCCGTGCCGGTTCAGGAAGCCGTCGGCAAGGTCTTGCTCCACGACATCACCCAGATCCTGCCCGATCTTTTCAAGGGGCCCCGGTTTAAAAAGGGCCATATCATCACCCAGGCCGATGTGGAAGCCCTCCTGGATTTAGGAAAACAGCATATTTATGTGGCTGGCCTCAACGGTGAAATCCATGAAAACGAGGCCGCCCTGAGAATTGCAAGAGCCGCCCTTGGAAACGGGATATCCCTCAGCGACCCCAAGGAAGGCAAGGTGGGATTCAAGGCCCTGGAACAGGGCCTGCTGAAAATCAATGTTAAAGGGCTTGAGCAATTGAATTCGGTGCCGGATGTGATTTTTGCTTCCCTCCATACCGGCCAAATGGTAACCAAGGGCCAGGAGCTGGCCGGCACCCGGATCATCCCCCTGACCATTGATGAAAACCGGATCATCGAGGCCGAGGACATTTGCGGCCGGTATTTTCCCCTCATTGATATCCGGCCCTTTGCAAAACTGGATGTGGGCCTTATCGTGACCGGGTCCGAAGTTTTCCACGGCCGGATCAAAGACGGGTTCGGGCCCGTGGTGGAAAAAAAATTCGAAGCCCTGGGAAGCCGTATCCTGAAAAAAACCATTGTGTCCGATGATCTGACCATGACCGTTGGCGCCATCAAAACCATGCTGGATGAAGGCGCGGGGATGATTGCCCTTACCGGCGGCATGTCCGTGGACCCGGATGACCTGACACCCGCCGCCATCAGGGCCGCCGGGGGCCGAATCGTTTCCTACGGGGCCCCGGTCCTGCCGGGAGCCATGTTCATGCTGGCCTATATCCATGAGATCCCCGTCATCGGCCTTCCCGGTTGTGTCATGTACCACCGGGCCTCCATCTTTGATCTGGTGGTGCCCAGGCTCCTGGCAGGGGAATCCGTCACCAAAGCGGATATTATCGGCATGGGCCACGGGGGATTCTGCTCCAGTTGCGGCACCTGCCGGTTCCCTTCTTGCAGCTTCGGGAAATAATCAAGAATCGACCCCGGAAACGGCCATGGAAAACCTATGAAAATATGCCGCTCATGCAGGCCGGAAGCAACCCCCCTGCCGGAAAACCCATTCGAAGAATATGTTCATGAGGATTCCCTGATCTTTCTGTTAAGGCACGGCCAGATCCAGGGCCATAAGGAAAAACGCTTCATCGGCGCCACCGATGTCCCCCTGGATGATACCGGCCTTTCCCAGGCCCGTTACTGGCAAAGGGCCTTTTCCGGTTTTCCCCTGGATACCGTCTATTCCAGCCGCCTTCAGCGTTGCGACAAAACGGCCCGCTACATCGCTGGAAACAGGCCGGTCATCCATACCCTATCCTTGAATGAAATCCATATGGGGGAATGGGACGGCAGGCCCTTTGAGGAAATCAAGGCTTGCTGGCCGGAAGAATTCATCAAACGGGGGGAAGACCTCTGCTCCTATCGCCCACCGAGTGGCGAAAGCTTTCAGGACCTCTCGGACCGGGTACTGCCCTTTTTTAACCCACTGGTCCGGAAAAAAGAAAAAATGCTCATTGTCACCCATGCCGGCGTGATCCGGGTAATTCTCTGCCATGTCCTCAACCTTCCGCTCAAAGCCCTGTTTCAGATCAAACCGGCCTATGGCGAGCTGTTTATCCTGGGATAGCGCCTGTTGACCCGGAATCGAAATCATTCGCCGTACCCGGCACCTTTCTTATTTAACGGCCAGATCCTGCATGGAGAAAGGTTTGTTGATAAATTGCACATCCTTGTCCAGAACACCGTGATGGGCAATGACATCGGCCGCATACCCCGACATGAACAGGCATTTGAGGCCGGGGTGCAGGCTTAG
>CAZAHK010000082.1:0-17357 GCA_964484555.1 uncultured Desulfobacula sp. | reverse complement strand
ACGCAGTCTGCATCCACAAAGGCAAGAATGTCTCCGGTTGCTTTCCTGGCTCCCAGATTTCTTAACCCGGAAACATTTTTTGTGCTGTCCTTTAGAAGTATTGCGCCCCAGGTTTCGGCTATTTTGCAGGTTTGATCTCTGGAGCCGTTATCAATAACAATGACCTCAAGGTCTTGTTTGGGCCAGTCCAGTTTTGAAATGGAATCAAGGCATACCGGCAGGTATTTTTCTTCATTAAAAGCGGGAATGATGATGCTGACTTTATGTGCCATTTTAAAGAGATATGTATTTTCTGGTCATTTTTCCAAACACTTTGAAGAGAGGGAAAGGCATTTTCGTGATGATGGATTCGGCAAGTTTCCTTTTCCCAGAAATTTCAGAGATGTTGGTCTTTGTCAATAGTTGAAGTTTTTGTGTTTGACATGCGGCTGTTTCAAAATCTTCCCAATGCAGCGGAGACGGGCTTGCCCCCCATTGTTTTTTAAACCCGAACGTCCCTTCACCCGGTGTGGAACGGCCAAAATCAAAGAAAGGGTATTTATTGTCCGAGGCAAATTTTAAAAAGGCCCAGTAGAGCATCATATTGGGGTTCCAGGAATTAAACCGTCTTAACGAGGAAGCCCAGGGAACAGAGACCACACGGGGATGGCAGAGCAGAATTCCACCGGCTGCCGGTGCCTGGTCCGGCATTTTCACAATGAACAGGATCGCTTTATTTTTAAATCTGCATAAAATTTGTTTGATCCAGGACCTGGAATGAACCGGAGATCCGAGATCCCGCATGTTTTCAGAAAAAAGCCGATAAAAATCATCAAATAACTCCTGACCACCGGATTGAACCGTCAAGCCGTCTTTGAATGGTTTTTTTACCTGGCTGCGAAGTTTGGCCTTGAAAGATGAAAGCAAATTTTCCGAGCTATCCGGTAGAGATAGCAACATACGAACTTTATTTTTATTATTGGTTGTTTCAGGCTTAAGCCCGGCCAGGGGTTGTGTTGACCGGATAGAAACTCTTCGGATGCTCATGGTACGGGCAATCTTCAAGGCTTCGGATATGAGTTGATGCTCGATTTCCGGGGAATCCGCAAGGGGTCCACCTGCATCGCAATAGGGAAGAGAGACCAGGCTGCCCGAAGTGAACGGAAGGTTTACCCGAATCAGGGGGAGTATCCCGGATATTTTATTTCCGTTTCCGGCCATCAGATAAATCCCTTTGAATCCATAAGCCTTTTCTACTGCTTCTTTCCAGGCAAAAAGTTGGTATGCAATGCCTTGAGGATGATTCAGGACATAGGCATTCCAGTTTTCTTTGTCGGAAGGGGTTGTAAGCCTGATTCTATTATGCATGGAGATTAGTTCGAGATTGAAGGCGCATCAATGATGAAGGGTTACCGCTGTTGGTCGATATAATCTTTGCAGGTGACAAATTCATAATTATCAAAACCGGATATTAAGGATCTGAGTTTTTTTTCAGTGCGATGCAGATTGATATAATGCCTGAATTTAAAACCGCGGGAAGCCTGTTCAACTCTGGGTTGTGCCGGGTCGAATTCCCAGGGGTGGGCATAGAAGACAAAGGCCTTATCCTGTTTGAGGACGGATGACACCCCGAATTTAAATAAGGGAAATGGAAAAAGCCTGAAATAGCCTCCGCCGCCAAGGGGAATGACAATGTTTTTAATTTTCAGATTGCTGACGGGCAGTTCAAAGAAATCCTTACGAATCCGGTATAATGCATTGGTAGAGCTGGGAAGATGGATTTTTCCATATCTGCCATGGGCTGAAAAAGAATTATAGCTTGAATCATAGAGATAACCGGCCTGGGCAATGGCCTGGAGCACCCTGTCATCAAGGGCAAAGCTGGGGGCCCTGAATCCGTATACCCTGCTGTTGGTTATGGTTTCAAGCCGCTCTTTACTGGATCTCAGGTCTAGGATGAGACCGGGTTCAGTCAGATTCCGGCATAAATGGTGATCATTCCCGTGGGAAGCCACTTCGTGGCCTCGCTGATGGATTTGCCGCACAAGTCCCGGCAGTTTTTCTGCAATCCAGCCGAGAATAAAAAAGGTGGCCCTGGGCTTGAAGGAAAAGGAATCCAGGAGATCAAGAATTTTATGGGTATTTTTTTCCACCCTGAGTTCAAAAGAATTCCAGGTTGAAAACGATATGTATTCCTTAAAGTTTTCAACCTGGAACCAGTCTTCGACATCAAATGTCAATAAGATCGAAGGGTTATTGATCAGGGACATAAAAAATTTTGACCCCCCAAAAAAAATACCCGCATGAATTTATGATTTTTCAGATCGTATTTTTTTAGAGTATTGAATTTTCATTTCAATGATAAAAACCAGATATACCAGGATCAGGGCTACCCCGAAAATAATCAGGCCGGACACGTCATGAAGAAATCCATGGGCGGTTTCAGGACCGATCCAGGCCGCCATGGCGCCGGTGATGGTCAACCGGATGACATTGACGGCAACTGCAATAGGCACGGCGGAAAAAAAGAGAATCCATTTTTTGAAAGTGCTTAAGGGGGCCAGAAAGGCAAAAGCCCCGGTCAAGGCCAGCAGTGAGGTTAATGATCGTATCCCGGAACAGGCATCCACCACTTCAAGGGAAGTATTGGCCAGATGAAGGATATTGCCTTCCCTGAACACCGGGATATTGAGCAGGTTAATGGCCTGGGCCGATATTTGGGCCGAAAAAAGCTGAAGGGGAAAGGCCATTTGGTTCCAGAGAATCGAGGGGATGGGAATCATCATGATGAGATAGGCAATGGGAACCAGAATTTCTTTAAAAACTTCAAATCCGCAGAAATAAATAATGATGCCGGACAGGGTGATGATCATGGAAAAGCGCATGAGAAAAAGTTCTGATCCAAGATTCCCTGCCATATGGATCAGCATGCCGGCAATGATGACGATAATTCCGATCGGGGATGGATTCAGATTGATTTCCGAGAGTTCTTTTTTTTTATACCAGATCATGTACAGGGCCACAAATGGAATCAAAAACCCATGGGAAAAGTTGGGATCCGTGGACCAGTCGGAAATCAGTTTTAAAATAGCTTTCTGATATACGAAGAGAAAGGCGGCCGCTAAAATAAAAATCTGGAAAAGACTTTGTTTTTTTATGGATAGGTTCATGGGCGCATCAGTTTGGAATATGCTCATTCAGATAGGGGAACGCCTTTTGAGCAAATTCGTTTAAAAGGTTGACGGAAGCGCTTTCATCCTTGACAACCGGTGTGATGAGGCGGACAAAGGAGCCGTCGGTTCTGTGCCGGAAGATGGAATCAAGGACCAGCCACACTTTTTCCATGTATTCGGAAGAAATGATCCTTCCTCTGGATTGAAACCAGTAAAGAACAATCTGTTTTTCCGGGCCTTTTTGAAGTAGTAGTTTTATGACTTTCATGCTTTTTCCGGTGTTATCGAGGGGTACGGTTTCAACGGCGGTCTTCGTGATATGCCAACCGGCTCCGGGCATGCAGTTTTTCGGAGAATGGATGATATCGCCCTCTTGCTGGCTCTGGTAAAACCCCACATAAAGATTCACCATTTCCCCGGAAGGTTTCCGGTAATTGGCAAGAATATAGTCCTCAATCCCGAGGATATTGTAGACCTTTTCATCCAACTCGCTGGTAACGCCTTTCCACTCGTCAATTTCAAGGGGAAATTCACTGAAAGGCTTATTAGGGGTGATTTTTTCGGTCTGGCCGGCAAAAAAGGTCACGGCCGCCGTGATGAGCAAAATGGCAAGGGTGATGAGTGTTTTTGTGTAGGTCATTTTTGTGAGTTATGAGTTGTGAGCGTCTCACCACTCAATACCTTTTTAATACAGTCGGCGACGCGGGCTGCGGTCCGTCCGTCCCAGAGATCCGGGGGGTTCTGTTTTGAAAAATTCCCGGCAAGGGCCAGATCCACCATTTCAGAAAGATTATCCGGGCTGCACAGCCGGTTTGTCCCCTCGGTCACGGTGACAGGCCTTTCCGTATTGGCGCGAAGGGTGAGGCAGGGAATGCCGAGATAGGTGGTCTCTTCCTGAACTCCCCCGGAATCGGTGATGAGAAGTCGGCTGCCCATGACAAGATTCATGAATTCGGTATATCCCAGCGGCGTTGTCAATGTGATGGCGTTGTTATTCTGAAGGATCTCCATATTTCCGGTTTTTAAAAGCCGATCCGAGGTTCTGGGATGGATTGGAAAAATCAGGGGTAATTTGCCGGACACGGCTTTTAAAACCCTGCACAACCTTTCCAGGGTTTCAGAGTTATCCACATTGGAAGGTCTATGCAGGGTGATAAGTCCATAGGTACCTTTTTCCCGCTTCAATTTTTTCGGGACATCCATTTTTTCGATGGTGGAGCGCAACATTTCAAGAGAATCAATCATGATATTTCCGACACGGGTAATCCTGTCTTTGCTGATCCCTTCATTCAAAAGATTCCGGTCCCCATCCGGGGAAGGCGTCCATAAATGGTCAGCAATGGAATCAGTGACTATCCGGTTGATCTCTTCGGGCATGGTCCTGTCAAAGGACCGGAGTCCGGCTTCAAGATGGGCGGTTCTGATGCCCAGTTTGACGGCGGCAAGGGTGGCGGCAACAGTGGAGTTCACATCCCCCACCACAACCACAAGATCCGGTTTTTCCTTTATCAGAATTTTTTCATAGGCAATCATTACATTCCCGGTCTGTTCCGCATGGGAACCGCTGCCCACCCCAAGATGAATATGAGGGGCAGGAAGATTAAAATCCCTGAAGAACACATCCGACATGTTCAGGTCATAGTGCTGTCCTGTGTGAACAATCTCAGGCGTCAAGCCGGGCTGCTTCACCAGTTCGTGGTAAAGCGGGGCGATTTTCATGAAATTGGGTCTTGCGGCAGCGATCAGATGGATTTTTTTCATAGGATAAAGTATAACAACCTTAATTAATATTGAAATAGTTCAGTTTCAAGCGATTGCCGGCTGGGTGTAAAATCCATGCGAACAGGCTGTTCCGGAATTAAATGAACGGAAAGAAAGGCTCTGTTTTCCGTATAATCCCCTCGCTGAGCTGCGGCGTCCGTATCAAAATCCGTATAGGTATAGGTCAGTTTAAATTGAAGCCATCTTAGTGGAAGCCAGGAAAGCCCGCCGCCCATGGTGAGCATGTTGTCCTGGCGTTCAATGCCGGTTTCCTGGTAGTCATTCAGCCGGTATGAGCTGAAAAAATTGGAGGACAATTGTTTCTGAAGCTGGTAATTCAATCGGGCACCGGCCTGGTAATAGGTTGAATAACCGAGGCTCGCGGCAGTATCACTTGCTTCCGTGTAGCCGCTGGAACCGGTAACGGACAAGGAGCCCCGTCTGCTGAAATTGATTATTTTATAGGCATCTAAATCCAGAAAAGGCTCGGTTTTATCCTTATTGGCATTGTCCCATTCATGAAACAAGGCGCCGATTCCCAGGGAAATTCCTGAATCCTCGGTCACTTGCCAGTCAAAGCCAATGGATGGATGATAAATGTCGTGGCCTCCCGTGTCTCTTTCCGAATGGGAATGCCTGTATTTTAAATACCCGTCAAAATGCTTTGAAAATTTTCGAAGATATCTGAGGTGTCCTGAATAGGTCTGGATATCATTGGAAGAGGTATCAAAATCCGTATTCTCATAAGCCAGATTGGAATCCAAGCCGTTTAAGGGTGTAAGCCAGTAGGTCGCAAAAATAGAGGGCCGATATTTTTTATGCTCGTCTGCATCCGCTGTGGCAGATTTATCAAAACTATATAAAAATTTGGCCCCGACCCTGTCGTTTTCGCCAAATTGATGGGTGAGCCCGGCAGATGTCCGGTTGGTATCATGTTCTCGGTAGATTCCGGTTCTCTCCTGCTGGTCGAAATTCCTGGAATAGCTCTCTGAATAATCAAGAACCGTATTTTTTAAGATCCGGGTGTTACCGGAAACAGAGGCAATATTCTGCCAGGCTTCACCTGCATTATTGTCATTATTGCTGGTATAGGCCAATTGGGCGTTGATATCGGTAAATCGGGTGGGGTTGAATTTCCCGTCCATGGAGACATTGTGTAAAAGGCCGTCCCGGTCATTCAGTTTTTTATAATCTTTATAGACAGGGGTGTAGGCCAGATAAATTTCACTTTTCTTATCCAGAAAACCAACGGTAAACCCCAACCCATAGCTTGTAATATATTCTTCCTGTTTGTTGCCGGCGGTTTTCAAATAATTATCGCTGTATTCTTCGGATATGGTCAAGGTGGGGATGATCTGGGTGACCATTTTTGAAAATGCAACGGAAGAGGGAAGAAATAGAACCAAAAGGACTGATATCACTGCCGGGCCGTATTTATGAAGGTTTAGATGTTTTGCCATTACTGCCTCCCTGTTATGATATGCTGTTCACTTAGGGCACAATGATGATGTCATCGGCCTTAAGAAGAATGTCTTTTTCCAGTTTTCCTTTTACAATATCATTATAATTGATTTTAATGACCTGCTCCTTTCCGACTTCGCGCCTGAAAAGAATAATTTCACTTTTGGACGCCCATTCCGTAAAACCTTTGGCCAGGGCAAAGGCCTGGACCGCCGTCAGTTTTTTCACAAGGGGGTATTCTCCAACGGCCTGGACTTCGCCCAGAATATAGTATTTCTGGCTGACCGGTCCCACAAGGGTGACTGTTACATTGGGCGCTTCTACAAAATCAGCCAGTTTTTCTTCAATAGCTTCTTTCAATGCCACGGTGGATTTACCCTCGGCCTGAAGGTCGTCCAGAAGCGGAAAAGTAATTTTACCGTCGCTTCTTACCTGAAGCTGATCAAAAGACAGATCCGGCTCTTTCCAGGTACTGATTTTCAGAACATCCCCGATGCCGATCAAATAATCCTCGGCTATACTTAACGAAAACGAGGACAGGAAAAGAACAACAATAACGATGATGGTGTTCATCTTGATTTTTAACATGGCTCCGCCTTTTCGATTACATCGAATACATGGATTAATACATTGTTTTTACAGCTCTATTCTGCCGGCTTACCTTGCTCCCCGGCCAAAAAGCACGGTTTTAACCGTACGCAGAATAATGATGGCATCCATGGTCAGGGACATATTTTTTATATAAAAGAGTTCATAGTTTAATTTCTCGACGGCGTCCTCAAGAGTGGCGCCATAATCATAGCATACCTGTGCCCAGCCCGTCAGTCCCGGTTTAACATTAAACCGCTGGGAATAAAAGGGAATTCGTTTTTCAAGATCCTCAGTAAAGTGTTTTCGCTCCGGCCTAGGGCCCACAAGGCTCATTTTCCCGGTAAACACTTCATAAAGCTGGGGGAGTTCATCGATCCTGAATTTTCTTATAAATTTACCCACTCTCGTAATCCGCGCATCATTGTCCAGGGCCCAGACCGGTCCTGTCAGTTTTTCAGCGTCTGCCCGCATGGATCTGAATTTGCGCATCATATATTCCTTTTGATGAAGCCCTACCCTGTCCTGGGAGAAAAAAACAGGTCCCTTGGAATCGATTTTAATCAGGAAGGCCACAACCAGGAATAAAGGGGAAAAAAGAATGAGCATGATGGATGACAGCACAATATCTTCAATTCTTTTAAAAAAGGCTTGGGTCCTGGATTTTCTGAATCCATGGGAAAAAATCAGCCAGGAGGGATTGATTTTGGTCACAAGGACTTTTCCGGTCAGCATTTCATAAAATGAGCTGCCCTCAATGACTTCAATCCCGGCCGTACGACATCGAATCAATTCATCCGCTGGAAAAGCCCCTCTTCTTTCCTTTAAAGCCACCACCACCTTGTGTATACCCATTTCAGAAGCAATCGGGCAAAGATCTTCTTTGTCTTTGCGCACCATCACATAATCCGGCAGATCCATGGGGTATGCTTCATCCTCCGAGTCCGGGATCATAACGGAAACCGTGTACCCGCAATCAATGGTACCGGCGATTTCTTTATAAATATCAACGGCAAGGCTGCTGGACCCCAGAATGATGATATGTTCGTTGAACATCCCCTTATTCAGGATCTGGATATACAGCAGCCGCCAACCGATGATAAAAATCAGCAGAAAACCAATGCTTAAAATAAAGATCCGCTGATCAATGATGGCGATAGGGAAAAAAAAATAAATAAAGGCCAGGGCGATGGAGGTTATACCCAAGGCCTGCAGGAGCCGGATGCCGGTTTCAGTAAAAGTTGAGGAGACATCAAAATCATACAAGTCGTTGTAATATAGACAGATCTGACAGATCAGGGTAATGAGCAGAATCCTCAAAACCAGCAGGGCATCATACAGGTATGAATTGGAAAAACTCAGAAGCACTGTAGCTAAGAGAACGGATCCAAAAATAATGAATCCTTCAAGAATGAAAAAGATAATATTTCTTATGGGAAAATACTGTTTTAGAAACCTTAGCATGTTTAAAAGAGATCCCTAATTATTTCCCATAGCCGTATCCATATTTGTAATATCCATATCCGTAACCGGTTCTCTTTTCCGCAAAATTCTGGACCACACCGATGATTTTTTCTCTGCCGTAAATATTAATAATATCCTCAACATCTTTTTTCCGGGTTTTTCCATGGCGGATCACCATGATAACCCCATCTACCTGCCGGACAAGGGCATTTGCTTCAGATGTGATATAAGGAGGCGGCGTATCAATAATAATATACCGGTCGCGGTAGCGTAATCTAACTTCGCGGATAAGCTTTCTCATCTGTTCTGAAGATAAGAGTTCCGATGGATTTTTCGGTATGGCACCGGCCGGCAAAATGGTGAGTTTATTGACAAAGGTTTTTACAAGCAGAGGAGATAACAGCATTTCCTGGGATAAATATTCGCTCAAACCTGGTCCCTGGGGCAGATTAAAAATGGAATGAATCTTTGGGGAACGAAGGTCGCAGTCCATTAAAAGAACATGTTCGTCAATGTTCTGGGCAATACTGACGGCAAGGTTGGAGGCGACAAAGGATTTTCCCTCTCCTGGGGAAGCACTGGTGATCATGATGCTCCGAGGCGGAGTTCCTTTTTCCGGAAAAAGGATATTGTTTTTTAAAAGCCTGAATTGCTCTGCTTCAATCGATTCTGGTTTTGTGAGCGTAACAAGGAATGCACTCAAATTCTGAGGGAGGTCAAAATCAAATTCTTCCATTTTAAGGACAGTCTTGTGATGACTTTTTGGAGTTGCCTCCTTTGTCGTATCCATCATTATCTGGTTATCGTCTGGAAGAGGTATGGTCTGATCAACGATCCTGTCGGGAGAAACCGTTTGTTTTGATTTTTCCAGTGCTTCAAAAATCTTACCCAATATTATTGCCCCCGGATTAAATATTTAAAGTTGATTTGATAAGATTGATGGTCCGATCCAGACCCTTGTAGTTCAAAATTGCAAAAAAGCTGAAGAAAATGACGGCATAGACGCTGAGACAGGCAAAAGCAACCAGTTCAATTTTTCTTTTTGCCCTGTCCTGGGGCCATTTCATGGGTGGAATCGCAGCAAGGATCTTCAGTCCAAGATCCTTTTCAATCTGTTCCTCCCTGCGGATGGAAGAGTCAAAAATTTCCAATAAAAAGATAACCCCGGCGCCGATACCTAGACCGGAAGCAATGGAAAATAAAAACAGCAATTTTACATTGGGTGATATGGGCCGTTCAGGCAACCGGGCATGGTCCAGAATCCTGAACTGCTCGCCCTTCTGCTTTTTCTCCATATTAACGGAAAGCTCTGCTTCAAGTTTTCTGTCCAGAAGGGAATTAAAAACCGCCTGAATATTGCTATAATCTCTTTGCAGGGACTGAAGTTCAAGCTCCCGCTTGGGGCTATCCTCCACCCTGGTCTGAATTTCTTTCATACGCTGTTCCAGATTGGCGATATCGGATTCGATGTTTTGAATTTCAGTTTTGATCTGCTTAACCTGGGCGCCCTGCTGCATGGCGGCAAAATTCGGCATCCGGGTTGTATCATCATTGGGATTGGCAGTTTCGGGATTAACCTCAGCCTCTGCTTCAGCCTTCTTTTTATTCTCTTCAATAGATTTTTCTAATTTTTCAATAGTCTTTTTAATCTTGCGGGCATCGGGATGTTTGTCCGTATATTTTACCAGAAGGGTCTCATATTCCTTTTGGGCCGCTGTAAGTTTCTGTTCATCTTCCGATGACCCAAGCGAATCCTCGCCAAAATCCATGGAAGAAAACGAATCCGTCATGGTTTGTGATGCCATTTCCCTGGATTGGGCAATCTGGGCCTGAAGCAGGCTTAATGAATTCCTGGCCTGAGCCAGTGTTTCATTTTTTATGGCGATCTGCTGCTGGAGTCTATCCAGGGTTCTCAGATTGGTTTCAAGTTCATCCGGGAGCCCCCCCATGTGTTGGGTACGGTATTCGGCAAGCTGGGTTTCCCTTTCTTCAAGCGTTTTTCGGGTTTTTTCCAGTTCAGATTCCAGAAATTCACTGGTGCCGACAGCCTGAGCCTCCCGAACCTTTAAATTTTCATCCATGAAAAAACTGGCCAGGGTATTGACAATTTTCATGACCGTCTGGGGGTCTTCCCCCTGAAAGACAATGGAAAATGCTTCTGCATCGGATCTGGTTCTTTCGATCTTGACCTGGACCCGATTTCTTAAGGCAGCGACCTGATCTTCAAGATACATGCCCTTGGCATCGGCAAACAGGCCAAACTGATCAATGATTTTTTCAAGATTGCTCCGGCTTAGAATCTGCTGAGATATGGTACTGATTCTTTCGTTGATGGTGGAAGTGACAACGGATTTGACATAATTCGTCGGGACCCTCTGGGGTTGTACAAGAATCAAAGTTGAGGCTTCATAAGTTTTTCCAGCCGTGAGAGTATAAAACAGCCCGATGGTAATGGTGATACAAAAGGGTATCAGAATAAACCATCGTCTCCTGATGATAATTTCCAGGATTTGATCCGGCTTAATCGGCATCTGAGATTGAAACTGATCGGCCATGGTATTTCCCAGTAAAACGACATCGACCTCCGGCAGAACCGGGGGCCTACCCAAGAGAGTTAATTTTTTGTTCCTATGACACCTGAAGCTGTCATTTTTTATCAATAACGGTTTTTTGTCAACCCAAAATCAATCAACGTGTTTAATAATAGGGTTTTCCAATTCGATAAGAACGACTTGAATTGATAAAAAATACATCTATTCTCAACCTGGAACCACAAGCTCTTTTTTTACGAGGAGGGCCACCGATTCAATATGAAAGGTATGGGGAAACATATCCACCGGCTGAATTTCCCTAACCTCATAGTTCATGGACAGCATTTCAAGATCCCGGGCCAGGGTGGCCGGGTTGCAGGATACATAGACGATTTTCCCGGGACCCATGGCAAGCACCTGGTCCACCACGTCCTTGTGCATCCCCACCCTTGGCGGATCAATGATCATCACATCGGGTAGAATTTTCAAGCCGGGCAGGACATCTTTAATATCCCCTTCAAGGAATTCACAGTTTTCAATACCATTCAGACCGGCATTGGCTTTTGCGTCCACCACGGCGCTCTTCACAATTTCAATGCCATAGACCTGTCTGGCCTGGTCCGACAGCCAGATGGGAATGGTTCCGGTGCCGGAATAAAGATCCAGAACAATCTCAGTCCCTTTCAGCCCTGCATACCGGGACACCGTTGCATACAGCTTTTCACAGGATCGTGTATTGGTCTGGAAAAAGGAATTGGCAGATATTTTAAACAGAAATTTCCCCAGTTTTTCCTGGATATGGTCTTTTCCAAACAGGCAGATTTCTTCCTGCCCGGTTGAAACTCCGGATTTGGAGTCCGTAATATTGTTCATGACGGATTCAATCTGCGGAAATTTCCGGGTCAGGCGGTCACACAGGTCGGACACCACCTCCAGCCGTTTTTCCCGGGTCACAATATTCACCATCCAGGTATCAAAGGCAACGGAATGCCGGAGCATCAAAAACCGCCAGAATCCTTCATGGGTTTTCAAATCATAGGCGGGAAGCGCCGAGGCCTTAATGAAATTCCGGACCTCATCCAGAATCTGATTTCCCAGGCCGGGCATGATCTCACACTGACGGATGTCGATGACTTTGTCAAAGGTGCCGGGCACATGGAGCCCGATGCCGAAATCCTTTATGACATCTTCGTTTTCCAGTTCCTCGGGCATGAGCCACCGCTTGGGGGAACAGGAAAATTCCATTTTGTTCCTGAATTCATAAACCGGGTCCGAAGGGATGACGGCATGGACCTGAACATCCTTTAATCCTCCGATATGGTGAAGGGATTCGATGACATGCCGTTTTTTATATTCCAGTTGAAGCTCATAGGCCAGTTCCTGCCATTTGCACCCTCCACAGTAATTGCGATAGCTGCATTTGCCCGCCGTCCTGAAAGAAGAAGGCGTCAGGATCTTGATGAGCTTTCCCTCGGCCCAGGATTTTTTCTTTTTGATGATTTTTGCAAACACCCGGTCCCCCGGGATGCAGCGGTCGATAAACACCGGGAGCCCGTCGGGTTTTGCCAGTCCTTTGCCCCCAAAGGCAAGATCGGTGATGTCAAATTCATAGGTTTTATTTTTTTTAATGGCGGTCATTTCCCTGTCTTTCTTGGCTATGGGGCGTGCCCCGGTTTTCAAAACTTGATATTATAGTGGTTTAATGGCATAAAGACAAGGTATGGAAACGCGCATGCAAAACATCAATTTTACGTCCCAGGGATTTTTGCTCAAAGGGGTTCTGCACCTGCCCGAGAGGGAAAACCCGCCCCTTGTGGTGGGCTCCCACGGCCTTGAAGGATCTAAAGAGTCGGCAAAGCAGAAAATCCTGGCCAAACTTCTGGTCAAACATCAGGTGGCTTTTTTCCGCTTTGACCACCGGGGCTGCGGTGAGAGCCAGGGGGATTTTATCGCAGAAACCTCCCTTGAAAAACGGACCCTTGATTATCTGGCGGCGGTTCAGCATGTCCTGGGCCTGAAAAAAACAAGCCGGGACATTGCCCTGTTCGGCTCCAGCATGGGCGGGGCCACCTGCATCAATGCCTGGGAAGGCCTATCAAAAATGGATATCCGCCTTTGCGGGGCCGTCCTCTGCGCATCCCCGGTCAAAAGCCGTTCCATCCAAAATATCCCCCTGGGGGCCAATGAAAACCGCCCTGCCCTGCCCCTGAGTTTTTTTGAACGAAACCTGCTCTTCAATATCCTGGATAAGGCCGCAAACCTGTCCCATGTACTGATCTTTCACGGAGACGCCGACACGGTTGTTCCCGTGTCCAATGCCCATGATATCTTTGCCCGGGCCAAGGACCCCAAACGCTTGATCATCCAAAAGGACGGGGACCACCAGATGAGGAAAGGCAAGGATCAGGAGCAGTTTGAAAAAGAGGCCCTGGCCTGGTATCTAGGATGTTTTCAGGAGGCCCGTCAGATGCCGTCTTAACAGATCCAGAGCCGTATGGGCAAAAATCATTTTATTCATGGCCCGGTCATCAAAGGCGAACCGGTAAGTTCTGGCCAGGGAAAAACCATCCCCGGCAAGGCCGATACAGACCATGCCCACGGGCTTTTCCGGGGAACCCCCGCCGGGCCCGGCAATTCCCGTGGTGGAGATCCCGAAATCCGCCCCTGCCTTAAGCCTTACCCCTTCCGCCATTTCAAGGGCCGTCCGTTCATGAACCGCACCATGGTCCAGAAGGGTTTTCTCCCGGACATTTAAAATCTTGATCTTGGCATCATTGGAATAGGTCACGGCTGAAAATAAAAAATAGCCGGAACTGCCGGTCACATCCGTCACCATGCTGGAGATGAGCCCGCCGGTGCAGGATTCTGCAATGGCAAGGGTTTTTCCCTGGGCCAAGAGCAACCGGCCCACCTCTTGGGCCAGTTCGAGACCCCCGGTGGAAATATGATCAATCATGCGACTTCCTTTGTCCCTGTAAAAAAACAGCATGGTTGGAGGAAAAAAAAGCCGGGTTCTTCCCCACCCCCACCTGTTTTTTAAATATTTTTTGAATAAACTGCTTGACCTGTTTCCTGTCCCAGCCCAGGGGATGGGTAAAATTCAAATACAGAGACAGGTCCCCATGATAAAAATCCCAGGTTTCAAGGCCTTTAGCATCCTCGCTGAATTTGGGAAGATTAAAAACCGCCAGGTTCAGATAGTCGATATAAGCCTCGTGGGCCTTTACAAAATCCAGGGTTTTATGGGCCGCGGCCCTGTCCTCGAAGCTGGTGCCGAACAGGAGATAGACAAAAGTCAGAATCCCTGCACCATGGAGGTTTTCCAGAATTTTTGAGACCATCCCGAGATCCGTGCCCTTGTTCATCTGATCCAGAACCCCCTGATCCCCCGATTCAAGCCCGAGCTTCAGCATATCGCACCCGGAGCGTTTCAGGTTTCTGCAGAATTCCGGGTCCAGGAAGTCTTTTTCAAACCGGACAAAACCATACCATTTAAAACTGAATTGCTCATGGGACAGGGCCTTTAAAAATGCCGGGGTAACGGCATTGTCAATGAGATGGACATAGGAAGGGCGGTACCTGCCTTCAACGGCTTTTAAATCCTCCAGCACCTTGAACGCCCTCTGGGAGCTGTAGGGCCGGGTTTCCGCCTTTTCAGGGCAGAACCGGCATTTGCTCCAGTAGCAGCCGATGGAGGCCCGGAAGGGAAGGACCAGGCCGGGCGCCAGATACAGGTCCTTTTTTACAAAATCATAATCCGGCACATAATGTTTTTTCGTTCCTTTGCTCTGGCCCAGCAATTCCAGCAAAGGCTGCTCCCCTTCTCCCCGGATACAGACATCCACAAGGCCGTCAAAGGGATGGGCGTAATCGGGCCGGCTCATCCAGGAAGAAATGAGGCCCCCGCCCATGATAATTTTTTTGTCCTTGAAATTGTCCCTGATCCACCCGGCCAGGGCAAAGCCCACCAGGGCCTGGTTCAGATAGCAGATGGACAGCCCGACATAGCCGGAGGATGAATTTTCAACCCTTTCCCGGAGCCCTGCCTCAAAAAAACCGTAAAAGGGATTTTCCTTATATCGGGCCGCGCTTTTTAACAGGTCCGAGGACCTGACCGAAGACAGCACATTGTCGGAATAATCGCTCAGGGAAATCTTGAACCGCTTCTGATCCACACTGATGGCCAGCATATGGTTCAGGTCGTAGACCCGCTGGTGATAACGGTCCATATGGGTGTACAAGGCCGGTCCCTTTAATTCGGCAAGGATGGCCTCCCTGTTCTTAAGGGACCGTCTGGACCAGGGGTCCGTCAGCCTCACATCGGACCGGATCAGATGCGCTATCCCCTCCACATTGGCGTCCACCACCTCACAGGGAAATCCATGCTCTTTTAAGGCCGCAGACAATAGGGCCACCCCGGCCGGGGGTTCACAGGGTTTGGCAATGGGCGGGAAAATCAGGAGCATGGGTTAATCCGCCTCAATCGCGTCCAGAACCTGCCCGATGAAATCCTCGTGGTTCCAGGACGTGTCATGGGTGACCCCGAGCCTCACCACCACCAGATCCCTGGACGGGATCACGGCCACAATCTGGCCGTTAAACCCGCCGCAATAATACAGGTCCCTGGGCAAAGACGGGAATTTACGATGGTCCGGATTGTCTTTGGCCCCGGCATTGAGCCAGAAAAGGGCCCCATATTCCCCCATGGGAGCCTGGGCTGTGGGCGTGGTGGAATATTCCATCCAACCTTTGGGCAGGATCTCTTCCTGGTTCCAGACCCCCTTGTTTTTCAGGAACAGGCCAAACCTGGCCCAGTCCCTGGCCGTTGCAAACATATAACTGGACCCCACAAAGGACCCGGAGGCATCCGGTTCCATCACTGCCGAATAGGCCCCGATTCGATTAAACAGCCTTTCCTTTGAAAATTTGTGCCAGGCCACAAGGCTTCCCCCCACCTGGTCCGTCACCATCCGGGCAATGATATTGGCGGTGCCGCTGGAAAAATTCCAAACCGTATCCGGCGGCGACGCCAAAGGCTTGGCCGCCGCATAACCGGCCATGGATCCGGCCCCGTACAGCATATGGACGGCATCTGTAAACGGAGCATAGACCTCTTCAAATTCCAGACCCGAAGACATGCGCAGCATCATGTCAAGGGTGATCCCGCGCCTTGGATCCTCGGGGTTTTCCCAGGCCGCCACCGGGGCCGGGGAATAAATATCCAGGCCTTTCTCCTTGACCAGGATGCCCACCAGGGCATTGGTCACGCTTTTGGCCATGGACCAGCCCAGCATGGGCGTATCCCGGCCAAAGCCGTCGGCATACTGCTCGGCAATGATCCTGTCCCCCAGGACCACCACAACGGCCCGGGTGTTTCGCTTAGTATCGGGTCCGGGCTCCCTGAAGGCTTCGTTCATGGCGTTTTTCAGCTTTTCCGGGTTGACCTTTTCCGGTAACCGGTCCAGGTCAACCCTTTCTCCCCGGGGCCAGATCTCGTCACTTTTTTGAAATTCATACAGGGACATGGTGTTGATCTGTTGATAGAGCGCCTCCCGGTCCGTATCCACAGCCAGGGTGCATCCGCATCCCTCCCGGTACACGGCGGTCATGGGCTTCCAGGAGCCAAAGGCCGTGGCCGTGACGGTCTTGTTTTTCCGGTCCACCATAACCCGGACAGGCTGGAACAGGATATGGGAGGGCTTGACATCTTGTTCAAAGACCTGGTCCGGATCACGGCCGGCCAGGAAAACCTGGGAACAGACATATTTGGCCGAATACCCGGTAGAAATAGGCATGGTCCCATCCAGATAATAGGCCCCGAACCCGATCACGCCAATAAAAACAAAGCCCAGGAGCCATTTTATACTTTTTTTCATTTGCTCTCCTTCATCAAATCATCCATTTCCATGCAGGACTCATATCAGTTTCAGGCCGGACAGGCAAACAGGTTTTTATGAATTCACCGCCCCAATCCCTTGACATCCCCTGTCCGGGGTTATTCCCAGGTGATCGAACCCATCGGCGAGCCGGACAAATGCGATGCCGCCCTGAGAATGAAAAACTGCGTCTGGGGAAATAAGACCAAAAACATCACCATCAGTTTCGTTGCAGAAAAGGTGGTCATGCCCACTATGACCGGCCTTTAGGGGGATGGGTAGGGTGAGCTATTTATATTATATCGTTTAATGCGGGATAATGGCCAGGAAAGCAGTCTGTGGCTCATATATTTGAATTGAAATTTCAAAACTGGGAAAAGGCCACCATATATGGGGTTGCCTAAAATTTATCTGGACTGTGCACTACGAATGCCACTAAACGCTTTTGAATTCTGGAGCATCCTGAATGTAGATAGACAATATAATCGCTTTTTGAATATCTTAAAATTTTTGATGTAATGATT
>CAZAHK010000081.1:0-17713 GCA_964484555.1 uncultured Desulfobacula sp. | reverse complement strand
TCTGAACCATAAAGGTGTTCCATGCAAACTGGGCAGATGCAATGGGTGAAGGAAAGCCTGGCATGGTTTTCAAAATAGGATTCCAGGGTGTTCCAATTGCCTTTATCAGTCGGATTTTTGAACAGCTCCCAGACATCTTCGGCATATTGAATGACCTTCGGCTCTGGTTAATATCCAAAATCTTTTAATAAGAAGAGAAGCTATACCGCAGTATAAGAAAAAGCAATGATGAATAACCATGTAAAAATTGTGTATATGAATATCACAAAAGGATCAGTATGTTTGGGGCTGCGTTTTAATTGGCAACAGCATCCGGTTGGGTCAGACGGCCCATTATCTCATCAACTGCAATTGAATAGTCGGCGGCTCCTCGACTTTTCGGCCGATACAGCCGTACCGGACATTTAAAGCCGAAGGCCTCTACCAGCTTTATATCCGTCCGTATCCCGCTGAATAGCCGCCACTGCCCAAATTGTTTTGAAACTCCGTCCGTTACCGTGCGGTGCTGGTGAATTCGTTTATCCAGCATAATCGGGAGAAATCCAAGAATTTTCAGCCGCTGATTGGGCCCTGACTTGATTTTAAATAAAACCCGAACAAGGTTTTGCATTCCCACCGCGGCAAGGTGATGCGGAATAAATGGAATCAGTACCCAGTTGCAGGCACACAAGGCATTCATCAGCAGGTCATCCAGGGATGGGGGGGTATCGATCAATATGATATCATAAGACTTATCGAGGTCTTCTTCGCAGATGGCCCTGGCCAGACGGAACCGGTCTCCGTTGCTCATTCCATGTTCGAACAGGGGGTCGGCGGGGATAAGGTCCAAACCGGGACAGACCGTGGTTTGAATGGCCTGGGAGAGCCTGGCCTCGGGACTCCTGAACAGATGGTGAACCGTCGGTGTTTCTTTATTCACGCCGACGTTTAGTCCGATGGCGCAATGATTTTGACTGTCAAGATCAATAAGCAATAGGCGCTTTCCCCTTATGGCCAGTTCTGCTGCCAGATTGACCGAGGTCGTGGTTTTGCCGGAGCCGCCTTTTCTGTTTGTTATTCCTATAATTTCAGCCACGACTATCCTTAGAACAGTTCTATGTTTGATCCCATCGTTTCAGTATCGGTTGAGGTTTTCCCAATGGCCTGATCATGGGTTATCCGCTGGGCCTGCATGACATAGCCTTCCTTCATGCCAGTGAGATTGAGTTTCACGGGATCTGGCTCATCATTTTTCCCCTCAAGCCAGAGAACAACCTCATGGGTAAAGCTGCCCAAACTGTTCAGGCTGCCTTTGACATGTTCGAGCCGCTGGCGCACAACATCCTGGAATTGAATCTCTCCTAATGCCATGGAAATTTCATTGATGATCACCTTATTCGCTTCATCAATAGTTCCGCTGATTTCCTCAAGAAAGAGGGAAGCGCTGCTGAACCTTTCGGCAATTCGGGAAATGTTGTCGGACAATTCATTGAACTGTTTCGATTTTTTTTGTTTATCAAGGTCTATCCGGTTATGCCTGGTTTCGTCCTCAACTTTTTTCACAACTGCTGAAATATTATCGGCAATCTCCTTGGCAGCGCTATCTGTCTGACTGCAAAGTTGCCGGACCTCATCGGCAATAACGGCAAACCCCTTCCCGGCCTCACCGGCCCGAGCCGCTTCGATGGTGGCATTCAGGGCCAGAAGTTTTGTTTTATCGGCAATATCTGAAATAATATCGACAAGAGGATGGAGCCGGGCAATTTCTGTGGATAACCGTTGAATACGCTGCAGATTGCCCTCCAAATACTCTATCTCCCGCATGGAAATCTCATTAAAAACCTTGATTAATTCCTCATTAGTCTGCATTTGTTGTCGGGTTGCCTCTACCATTTCAACACTTTTTCTCGTGGATGATCCGATACGCTCCATCTGAGAATTACTTTTCTCGTGGATCATCACCATTCTCCGGACAACTTGCAGTACAGCGGCCTCAGTCTGGTTGACGGTTTCGAGGAGTTGACTGCTCAACACGGTGTTATATTGCTCCATAGCGGAAGCGGTCTGAAAGAATGACGACCTTACGCAGTTTGCCTGTGCTGAGCATACGCCATGGGTGGCCAGGGCCGTATGAGAAATATCAAGATACGGCTTAAGGATGAATAAGGTCAGGGCCAGGACTATTCCGGAGGCCATAAATACGGTTAAGGCAAGTTCAAGACGAGGGGGAACGCTTGTCCACCCATGCAGCCACGGATAAAAAAAATAAATGCAAACCGATACTACGATCATACCTGCCACAATTTTTTTCAGCAACCGGGTTGGAGGTTCAGGCTGATCAAAAAGTTTCCCCGGATAATTCACATTAATTTTCATAGTACCCCTTACGTTGAAATTTAAGCTCCAGGCAAAACCTGCTTAATAATTTTAAGCATCTCTGTTCCGGCTACAGGCTTGACCAGCCAGCCGGTGGCACCATTTTTCTTGGCCTCATCTTTTTTACTCTGATGGCTTTCTGTGGTCAGTGCCAGAATGGGGGTAAAACGGAAGCCGGGAAGAGTGCGGGCCTGTTTAATAAATTCAAGACCCCCCATATTCGGCATATTGATATCGGTAATAATGAGATCCGGTTTTTCACCGTTCTTGAGTCTGGTGAGGGCTTGCAGGCCATCCTCAGCTATCTGTACCTTGAATCCGCTTAATTCCAAATTTGCCTTAAGGCTCATCCGCATTGTTGCCGAATCGTCTATGACCATGATGTTTTTTGTCATGTTTAATATTCTCCGAATTACAATTTCAGGGCAGAATCCAGCCATCCCGCAAGAAGCATGTCCGACGGCAGCGCAATAACAGGCGGCCGCGCAGCCATCAATACCTGCAGCACAGCCGTATGAAGGTGTGTGCATGGCGTGAGGTCAACCTTTCCTTTTGGATGGTTATGTAACCACTCCAGAAGGATTTCCGCTTCTTCAACCCCGACGATGTCTATAAAAACAGCCTTGGTTTTTTTAAATGCAATTGCCATTACAAAATCTCCTTGATATTGAGGATCATCAATACCGATCCGTCGCCCAGCAGGGCAGAGCCGGAATAAGCGGCAAGTCCGGATAATACTCCGGTCATGGGCTTTAAAATGATATCCACCGTCTCGCGGAAATGATCTACAAGGATACCCACCGCCTCTCCCCTGTGACTCACCACCAGTACCGCCAGTTCATCCTCATCATTGGCTTTCTGGGGCCGGGATAACCCCAGGAGGGTATTGAGTGCCTTTAGCGGAATGATACGGCCCCTCAGCACCGTCGTCCAACAGTTTTTGATGGTGCGAATATCTTTCCGCGGCATTCTTACCGTTTCGATGACAGCATCTATGGGTACGCCGAAAATCTGGTTGTCCGATTCAACAATCATGACATTGGTAACCGCCATGGAAAGCGGCAAGGAGAGACACAGCCGCGTTCCTTTATTTATTTTGCTTTCTAGAGAGAGGGTGCCGTTGATTTTTTCTACGGTAGATCGCACGACATCCATGCCCACCCCCCGTCCGGAAAGATCCGAGACTTCCTCAGCCGTTGAAAACCCGGCGGCAAAGACCAGATTGACGGCCTCCTGTTCCGTGATCCCCATCATCTGTTCTTCATCAATCATTCCCTTTTCAAGGGCTTTTTGTTTGATGGCTTCCGGATCAATTCCCTTGCCGTCGTCGATAATTTCGATAGTCACCCGGTCTGATTCCTGCCTGGCTCGAATGGTGAGGGTGCCGGCTGCCGGTTTACCGGCTGCCGATCGTACTGCCGGCAGTTCAATCCCGTGATCAAGGCTGTTTCGGACGATATGTATGAGCGGATCACCTATGGCCTCAATAATGTTTTTATCGGCTTCGGTTTCTTCGCCTTCAAGCACCAGCTTGACCTCTTTCCCCAATCGATGAGAGATGTCCCGGACAAGCCGGGGAAATCTCTGGAATATAAAGGATACCGGCATCATCCGCACCTGCATGATGGAATATTGCATTTCTTCGGCAATGCGGTTGATGACTGCGTATTCGGCCTTAATATCACGCGACAGATCTCTTACTCCGAAAACGGATTCCGCGCGGCCGGCCAGATAAGGCAGGGCATTTTTAGCCACCACCATCTCGCCGATGAGGTTCATCAGCCGATCAATCTTGACCTGATCAACCTTAAGGGTTTTGGCTCCGATGATAGTATCCTCGGCTCGGCGCCTGAAGGGGATGTCTCCCTCCTCTGATGCGGGCATATTGGAAAGTTGTTGCGCAGGCGTGACATCTTGGTGTTTAACAGAATCATGTTGCTCAACCGGAGTTGTGTCCTTCCGGGGATAGGGTATTGTCAAGAGCTGCCTGAAGGTATCATTCAACCAGGACCGCAGTAAGGTTGTCGAACCGGTTGAAATGGCCTTTTCCGTCACCGTTGAAAGTTCTGCCAAAAGGTCGGCCCTGCCGCTTGCCTGAAGGCATCCGGACAAGGCTGCGGCCCCTCCCCTGATCCGTCCAACCGGGAAAGGCGTCTCATCCGGCAGGGACAGAACCTCAGCCTGGGCCGCCACCAGGACCGCCAGTGCATCCCGAATCTCGGACGGCAGGGAATCAAAATCGCCTTTCTCTTGCGTGGATGGCATAGCCGTCTGAGTCTCATCAGGATGCTCAGGCATCGTTGCTGTGCGCCTATTCTGGAAGTCCGGGGGTGTAAGGCTCCTGAGCGAGCTGATCATCGCCTCGATAACTGCACTTTCGGTTTCGGGAAAGTCGAGAAGCACCCGCAGCCAGCGAAGGGCTGAAGAAAGCCATAGATCGGGATTAGACAATTCCAGCATGCTCTGTGTATTGCGCTGCAGTTGCTGCCGGTCACCCTGTGCCAGGAACAGAATAGCATCGGAGATGAAATCATCATATACCAGCCCGCCGTTCGGGTCACCCTGAAAGAAAATGAGGGAAAAATGAGGGACCGGTACTATCTGCACCTGATCGAGCAGATAGCGGTAAACATCTTGTAATTCCGGAAGAGAAGCGTCACTCAAGATATGAAAATCGAGCATACAGCGGTAGGCGTCAAAGGTGGTCAGTTTCGGCCAGGGTTCCCGATGGGTGATGCCGCTCCAGACGAGTCCGGGAGTGTGCCGGGCCTGATAAAAGGGGTCATCGCCCTGGAAAAAACAACCTTCCGACGGTGCGTAGGTCAGCCAATAGAGGGGCTTCCCCTGCATGGCAGAACGGAAGGCTGCCATCCGAACCGGTTCAGGGATAGGGGCAAGATGTTCTGTAAAATCGTCCTCCGGGGTGTTTACCGGGGGGCTTTGGCATCCCTGGACAGCCGGTTGACAAACCTCCTTTTCTCTCGAATCTGCTTTATCCCTCTGCCCGATCATGTGTCTGAGTTTTTCAGCCAGTTGAACTGACTCTCCGGCATGGGAGAGATCAATTTTGCCGCCGGTTTCGATCTCGGTGCAGAGGATATCGATAAAATCCATGGCATCAAGCAACTGATCGGCCAGGGACATCGAGTAGGGGACCTTGCCGCCGCGCACGGCATCCATCAAGTCTTCAGCCGCGTGCAGCACCCGGGTCATCTCGGGGAAATCAAAGAGACCGCTGTTTCCTTTCAAGGTATGTACCAGGCGGAACAGCTCGGTCATCGCTTCAACGTTTTTCGGTTCATTTTCAAGCTGCATGAGCTTTGAACCGGCGCTTTGAAGTGTTTCACGCGACTCGGAAAGGAATTGTTCAAGTAATGGGTTCATGAGACTTTCTCTCCAAGCAACAACCGGGAAAAGCAAAGCAGCTCGTCAGGTTTCACCGGTTTAATGAGATACAGGTTGACCCCGTGTAAATAGGCTTTTCTACGATCATCTGCGGCAGACTCCGTAGATATCATGATAATTGGCGTCTGGGGAAGATCCCGGCCGCGCAGGTCTTTGGCAAACCCATAGCCGTCAAGCTTGGGCATGTTAAGATCGACGATATACAGGTCAAAAGCCGTCAGAAGCGCCTTCTCCAGCGCCTCAATTCCGTTGACCGCCTCGTGCACGGCATATCCTGCGGGTTCGAGGATATTACGGTAGTATAAGCGCACCGTCGCGGCATCATCTACAATCAGAATTTGTTTCATCGATTCTCCTTTGCCCTCTGGTAAACAATGGAGTCGGGGAATTTACGCACTTGAAAAAGTGATGAGATCCTACTCATGGATTCCGAATGTCCCAGACAGAGAAAACCATTTGGCGTAAGGGCATCAAAAAAGGTATCCGCCGCCTGCCGGCGGGAAAGATCATCAAAATAGATCAGTAGATTGCGACAGAATATAATATCAAAACCCCTGTAGGCCCTGACATCGGCGGGGTTCATCAGATTGACCCGGGTAAACTCCACGGACTGCCGCAGATCGTCAATGATCTGAAAAGCGTCTCCTTTTGGTTTGAAATATTTGCCGAGAATATTTGCCGGCAGATGCTGGACCGAGCGGAGAGAATAAAGACCGCAGCGCGCCTGGGAAAGGATCTGGGTATCGATATCGGATGAAATGATTTCAATATCCCAATCATTTATCCCCGGCCAGTATTCCAGCAGATAGATGGCAATGGAATATGCTTCTTCACCCGACGAAGACGGTACGGACCAGATGCGTATGGTTTTAGACACATCCCGCTTTCTGGTCACTTCCCCGAGGATCGAAGACACCAGACACTGGAATTGATATTCCTCGCGAAAGAAATAGGTTTCATTGACCGTCATCAAATTGGTAAGAATCTGAAGTTCTTCACCCGATGCCTCGAAACGGAGCATCATAAAATAATTTCTGAAATTTCTTGAATCAGTGGCCTGAATACGTTCAATCAACCGTTTATCGACAAAATAACGTTTTGATCCTTCAAACTGGATACCGGTCTTCCGATAGAAAAATTCCTGAAACCGGTAAAAATCATCTTGTGATAGGGTAAGGTCTTCCATCATGCCTCAGTTTTTACCGATGCGCTTCAGCGCCAGATCAGCAGCGAACCGGATATAGGGCTCGTCAGGAAAGCGTTGTTTCAGACGATGAAGCGCCTCCAGGGAGTATTCCGTGCCGACCTCCCCCAAGAGATCAAGTGCAGATCCACAGACATTGATATGCGGGTCCTCTTCGATGACTTCGGCAAGCCATTCTTCAACCTTAGGGTGACGCAGGGATTCAAGGATATTGACGGCAAAGATTCTGACATCCGAATCCGGGTCCTTCAGGAGCAGGAGAATCACAGGGGCCACCTCATCCGGTAATTGCTTCATCACTTCTATGACCTCATTGCGCAAAGCGGCATCCTCACTTCTCAGGCATTCAACAAGGCCTTGAATGGCCGTTTCATCACCTATCCCGGCCAGAACCGTCAGAATAACATCGCGAACCGAACTGTCTTCCTCATTTTGAAGCCGATCCACCAAGGCTTGTGAAGCACCTGAGCACTCCAGCAGATCACGAGCCGCCCATCGTCTGGCCGCGGGATCAGCATCAGAAAGTTGAGCAACCAGACTTGAGCAGTCTCGGGCCTGCTTACGCTCGTCCGTCTCCACCGGCACAGTTTTCTGTTCTCGTACTAAAGGCATAGGATTCCCTTATCTTTCAGCCCAGATCCGGATCTGAGCGGCTATTTTTTCCACAGGAAGCACCACTGTGGCGCCGCCTCGTTTGATCAGCTCTGCCGGCATGCCGAAGACAACGGCAGATTGTTCCGACTCGGCAATGGTGCGGCCCCCCCTTTTTTTGATTTCCGTAAAGGCATCGGCCCCGTCATACCCCATGCCGGTGAGCATAACCGCAATTACCCGTGAGGGATCACAGTGGTCCAGAATTGACCGGCCAAGCAGTTCAACGGAGGGATGCCAGAGAAAGGTCTTGCTTTCCGGCTTGGCCAGCACCATCATCCGACCCCCACGCTGTCCCACGACCATATCCGCTCCCCCTTTGCCGATGTATATGGTGCCTGGCTCCATGGCCATCGGCTGGACGACCTCAACAACTTTGAGATGGCACATCTCGTTCATGCGCTGGGCAAAGGGCCCGGTAAACGCCGAAGGCATATGTTGATCCACAAGAACCGGCCAGGGAAAATCAAGGGGCAACTGCGGCAGAATATCTTCAAGCGTGCGGGGGCCTCCAGTGGATACCCCGATGACGACCAGTCCTTCAGATGCCGGTCCGCGGCGGACGGCAATCGGTTTAGCGTGGGATTTTTCCCGTTCTTCACGCAGGCGCTGGACCAAATTGTTTGCCCTGGTGCCCTTGACTCGGGCCCCAACGGCGGCCCGTACTTTTTCGAGAAGTTCGGTTTTAATTTCATCAATGCTCAGGGAAATGGTTCCGCCGGGTTTGGTCACATAGTCCACCGCACCGAGGTTGAGGGCCTCAAAAGTTGCCAAAGCCCCTTTTTCCGTCAAGGATGAAACCATGACCACCGGCACCGGCCTTTCCGCCATGATCAGGGATAACGCAGTGATGCCGTCCATTTCCGGCATGTTGATGTCAAGCGTCACCACATCGGGTTTGAAATTGCGATTCTCCTCCACCGCTTCCTTGCCGTTTCTTGCCTGGCGGAGGTCAAAGCCGCCGGCCGCCTCAAAAAGCAAGGCGAGCTGGCGGCGCATTAAAGCAGAGTCATCAACAATAAGTACTTTGATCATGGCGCTTTTCACTCTTCTGCCCCCTACTGAGAGATGCCGGACAATTCTACCATTTCATCCTTTTCAACCAGATGTGCCGGATCAATCAACTGCACCATGCGTTTTTGCTTTTCGATATTGGCCATGCGGGCCAGAAGTCCGGTCTGTTGATTCGAAAGACGGGGTGCCGGTTCAATAAGGTGTTTGGGAATCTTCAGAACCTCGGTCACCATATCCACGATAAAACCGGTTCTCAGGCCGTTAATGAGAAAAACCATAACCCGATGCCGGTCGGACCGTTCCACCGGCGGCAACCCCAGACGCCGACGCAGGTCGATGACTGGTAAAACCGCGCCACGCAGGTTGATGACCCCTTCAACAAAGGCAGGCGCCTTGGGAACATGGGTCAACTGTTCCGGCACCCGGACAATTTCCTGGACGCTGGCAATGGGAATGCCGAATTCTTCCTTGCCGAGACGGAATACAACCACCTGCTCATCGTCGTCATGAGCTTTATTTTCCTGGTTGTCGGCGGAAATCTGTTGCTCACTGCCGTGGTTCAGGGTATCGGCATTCATAAGGGCCTCCTTAATGGATAGATGGCGGAACAGGTTGTCGGCGGAAATGATGGACACCAGGCGCTTGCCGTCCCCCAACCGGCAGATTCCCGAGATGTCCGCCATATCGCCGTCCCGGGCCAGCAGGCCGGGCATGACATCGACATCGGCTTTTGCCACCCGCAGGACCTCGTTGACACTGTCCATGACAATCCCCACATAGATCTCTCCCACAGACACCACCACTATCCGGCAATGATCATCTACCTCATGATCCGGCAGATTAAACACCCTCCGCAGGTTGACCAGGGGCAGGAGACGATTTCGCAGGATCATCAGGCCGATCACATGTGATTCGGAATTTGGTATATGAACTATATTTTCTGGAACCTGGACGATTTCCTGGACGCTTTCGATGGCCATGGCATATTCCTGCCCGGCCACTTCAAAGCTGACGAGCTGGAGTTCATCACTGGCGGTTTCCTCCTCTGGTTTGTCGTTGGCCATACCACCGGCCTCATCCATGGTTTTTGCCAGGGAAGAGATCCCATTGAATTCACCGGCAATCAGTTTGGCAAAGTCAAGAATCATGATCATGGCATGTCCATTGATGTCTTTGATCAGGCCGGCAAGCAATTCCGTGTTCACTGTGCTGCTGATGGCACCCACATCCTCTATTTTGCCCGGTTCAACCCCGATGACGCTGGCCACCTTATCCACCACAAAGCCAAGCGGTTGACCCATATCAATCACCACCGCCCGGGTGGCGTCATCATAGGCCTGTTCTTCAAAACCAAAAAGACGCCGCAGGGAAATGATGGGCAAAACCTTGCCGCGTAAATTGGCCAGGCCCTCAAGGGTAGGCGGGGACAAAGGAACCCGTACCACTTCAGGCACCCTGATGATTTCGTGAACCGGTGCCATATCCACCGCAAACACCTCATCTTTGGCCATGAAGGTTACAAATTGACGAATATCCGTGTTCCGGCCGTCAGGCGTTTCCTCTCCCGCCGGTGTCCCGGCCGTCTGATCTTCTGCTGTTTTTGTTGTCATATCAAGCCCTCCCATCAGGCACTCTGCAGTTCATCGGCAAGAGAAGCGATTTCCTCAATGGCGGAAGCCAGTTCTTCTGCGCCCTGGGACTGCTGCTTGGCGGCTGTCCCTGCTTCGGTGGATGCCTTATCGGCTTCCTGGGCTGCCGCGGCAATCTGCTCGATGCCCTTTTTGACCTGGCCAATCGCCGTGGCAATTTCGGCAGAGGCATCGAGAACTTCCTTGACGCCTGTTTCTATGAGGAGGATATCCTCTTCAATGGTCACCAGATTGGCGGTGGTTTTCTTTGCCTTGTCCACCTCCACCAGGGCGGTGGCCACGATTTCGTCAAGGTCCCGGCTGACGATGCCGATCTGATCCTGAACCGCCTTGACCATCTCCTTGATGCGGTCGGCATTTTCGGCGGAATCATGGGCAAGATTACGGATATCCGTGGCAACAACCACAAATCCTTTTCCGAATTCTCCGGCCCTGGCCGCTTCTATGGAACCGTTGACCGCCAGCATATTGGTCTGGATGGAAACGGTGGTGATGGCATCGACAATTTTATCAATACGCCGGGATACCAGTTCAAGATCCTTAATCTGCTTGATGCTTGCCCGGGAGGCTTCCGCCGATCCGGAAATCCCGGTGATCAGAGCATCGATACTGGTTTTGTTGACACCAAGAAGATTTCTGATGGCCCCCACCTTATCGATACTGTCCTTACCCCGGGACAGCGCCAGTTCCGCGCCCTTTTCGATCTGGGTGATGGCGGCGGCCGACTCTTCGGTGGCGGCGGATTGAATCTCCGCCCCCTTTCTGATTTGTTCGATGGCCGTAGAAATCTGTACACTGGACCGGTTGATTTCCTGGACTGCGGACGAGAGTTCCTCGGCAGCGGAAGCCACTTCTTCAGCACTCTTGGCTACATCGGTTGAATTCTTCAGATCTTCGGCCAGCTCCGACAGGTTTTTAGCCGTCTGTTCGCATTGCCCCAGGGCCTGGGCCTGCTCTGCCACGGTTTTGGCCGATTCTTCGGCAGCGGAAGATTGTTCGGCCGCCGCTGCGGCGATGGAGTCAGAGCCTTTCAAGGCCTGCTGGGTGGCGGTGGAGGATTGCTGGGCCCCGGTGGCAATTTCGGTAAGCCCCTTGACGATCTCGATAGCATCGACCCGGATCTGTTCGAGCTGGACAGTGACGGCCTTGCCGTTTTCAACCTCACCTTCCACGGTTTTGGCAGCCGAGCCGATTCCTTCGGCAATGGTTTTGACCTCCTGCTGAATCTGCCCGACCAGTTCCTGGATCTGCTTGGCGCTTTTCTCCGAAGTCTCGGCCAGGGTCCGGACCTCATCGGCCACAACGGCAAAGCCTTTACCGTGTTGACCGGCCCTGGCCGCCTCAATGGCCGCGTTCAGGGCCAGAAGATTGGTCTGATCAGCAATGCGGGCCACTGCTTTGACAATTTCTCCGATATTTGCAGCCTGCTGTTCGAGTTCCGCCACCATCCCGACGGAGGCGGCCTGGCGTTGAGCAGCGACGCCGACATTGCCAATCATCACAGCGACATCGGCGCTGGTTCCAGCCACCAGGGACTGGGCGCCTTCGGCCTTGGTCTGACCGGTATTGGCATTCTGGAGCTGACGCTCAATGCTTGCGGCAACCAGCTTAAACGCGGCCTGGGATTCCTGGGCCGCCCCGGATGCCTCTTCGGCGCCGGTGGCGATCTGGTCGGACGCCCGTTTCAATTCCTCGGAAGCCGATGCCGCCTCATTGATGCCTGAAGAAAGCTGCCCGGTGGCAGCGGCGATCCGTTCGGCCGCCTGCTGCTGCTTGGCCAGGGTCCGGGCCTTTTTACGCTGCAAATCTGCATTGCGGGTTTCAGCAGCAGAATTCTTGACATCCGCTTCTGGGGATGATTGTGACAGATTTTTCGATTGTTTGATCAGTGCCATGCCGACTCTCCTTTATTTTTGAGGCGGTTATTAATTTTCATACCCGTTTTGGTGGGTCTTGTCGTTCGCCATAGTAATTTTTAGTCTTTTTTTTGAAGCGATGATCTTTGATTTAGAATATAATTTAAACGGGTCAAAGACAATTTAAAAGAATACTGAAAAAATGGAGCTTGTTTGGGTATAAAAAATAAGTAGTTACAGGGTTGAAAAATAAGATTTCAAATTGATTTTCTTGTTTGTGATGTCTGTTTTTTTTCTGATATGGGCCCTATGCGTTTCTATGGTTCTTATTGAACATTCCAGGGTCTGTGCTATTTCTTTGCTGGACAGACCCTGCTTTACCATTGTGGCGATTTGAATTTCAGAAGGGGTGAGCAGGATCAGAGGATCAGCCAGTTTTTTTATAAAGGGAGAAAAAATATCTTTCAGGCTTTTTTCAAGGATATCCAGCAAACGATGTTGCTGACTGTCGGACAAACTATTTCTGAGTTTAAAGAGAAAGGGTCCGATCATTGATTCATAATTGGTATATAATTTCTGTTTCATCTCCTTGTTGTCCCGCTCTCGTTTTTTAAGCAGGACATTTAAGGCGATGTTGGTGTCTTCAAGTTCGAGGGCGTTTTGCCTGCGTTCAGTTTCCATCCTGCGCACAGATTCTTCCGCTTTCTTTCGCTCAGTGATATCCGCATACGTCACCACCACCCCGTAATTTTCCAGTTTAATGGGTGCGGCGGTCACGTTGAGCCAGGCAATATCCTGGCCCGGTTTAACTATCCCCATCTCGACATTTTCGATCCGGCGTTTCTCGTTTAAGGCTCTGACGCTGGCAAATTCATGGTCCGGCATAATGGTTTCGTCCGGTCTTATGATACGCCATTCTTTTCCACTTAAATGCCGCATCTCATGCTGCTTTTTAGGCACTCCCAGCAGGTTCTGAGCCGTGGAATTGGTTTCCAGGATTTTTCCGGACGAGTCTGAAATGGTGATTCCCAGTGGGAATGTGTCAAAGAGGACACGATACTTTTCTTCGTTTTCCCGCAACTCCAGTTCAACCCTTTTGCTCGCCGTGATATCATAATTGACGCCCGTCATCCGCTCCGGGAGACCCTCTTTATCCCATGTTACCCGGCCCATGGCTTTAACATACCGGATGGCCCCATCAGGCAGAAGAATACGAAACTCGGTGTCATATTCCTTTTCCCCGAGCATGGCCTTCCTGCAGAGTCTGTCCGTCTCTTCACGATCATCCGGGTGCAGGTTGTTCAGCCAGGCCTCATATATATCCGGAGCTGTGTTTTGCCGTAACCCATACAATTCATACATCCCATGATCCCACACCATTTCATTTTTTTTGATATCCCAGTCCCAGATCCCGAGCCGGGCTGCGCGAACAGCCAACGCCAGCCTTTCTTCCCGTTTTGTAAGTTGGTCTTCGACCTTCTTTTGCCGGTCGATGTTCATAAACACCAGCCGCTTCCGGATCAGTTGGTTTTCATCGCCAACATCTGCCTGAATGTCCATGCATACCCATACCGGGACACCACCCGGTCTGATCAGCTTTAATTCTGTTGCCACTTTATTATCCTGATTTTTCTCGGATCTTTTCAGTGCTGAATAATAATCGTTCTTGCTTTCCAAAGAGATAAACCCGCTGAATCCGTATCCTATGAGCCTGGTTCTATCCATGCCCAGGATCATGACGGAAGCCAGGTTGCAATGTGTGATAATCCCTTTCGGGTTCAGGGTGACATATCCGCTGGGGGCAAATTCGTATAAATCCGCATATTCTTCATGCAAAAGGCTGATTTCTGACTGGGCCCGTTTGAGTTCCTCATTCTGGAGTTCAATCTCCACCTGATGGATATGGAGTTCATGGATCAGTTCCATGATATCGGACTGCGGAGGCACCGGGATATCCTCCGATTCCAGGCGGATAAGGTCTTCGGCCTGTTTGCGCAACCGGTTGAAAACTTGTTCTGTTTTTTCATGTTTGATCATGTTCGCCTCTTTCTTTCCAGAGGTGTTTCAAAGATCAACATGATTCTGCTTTTATCCACAGCACCTCAACATGGTTCATTCTTCTGTTTCGATGATTCCGGAATTTTAATAAGAAGAGAAGCTATACCGCAGTATAAGAAAAAGCAATGATGAATAACCATGTAAAAATTGTGTATATGAATATCACAAAAGGATCAGTATGCCTGGCTTTTATGAAATCCAATGACAGTTGAGATTTTTTAATTGCGATATAATCACTCATAGACAAATTCCTTTAACATTTTGTTTTGCGAGTCTTGTCTGTGTTGATGGTCGCAACCATCCCCGGCTTGAATAATCAAAGACTTAAAATGCTGTTGTCACAGTTTCCAAAAGAACAGTACTCGTAACCGTCTGCATCCTGGTCATTCCCCCAGTAAAGACGATCAAAAAAATACCTGAACCGATATTTCTTCCCTGTTTCAAGCTCTATCGTTAGTGTGAAGCCTCCTTTCTTAATCGCTTTCATGGGAGTGTCAACCTCATTCCATTGATTGAATTCACCGACAAGAAAAACCTGTTTCGCATCATTGGCCTCTTCCTTTGATAATTGGAATGTGACCTTGCAAATGGGCCTGGTATTTAAATATTGTTTCTTGATACTCATGTGGGTCCCTCCTTTTTATGTTTTTTGGTATCCGTTACAGAATATAGTTAAGTCCGTGTTTCGATTCAGCGTTATTTCCATTGTATCATTACGCCTAAGCTCCGGCTGGAGCCTTATCCAGGATTTCCCTTATTTTTTGGGCCAGGTCCTTTATTAAAATGGGTTTCATCAGAATTCCCCTGATTCCCAGAGACCTGACTTTTTCATCTGTCATGCTGTCGCTGAAACCTGTACAAAGCAGGATGGGGATGTCCGGCCGGATCTTCATCAATTCAACGGAAAGCTTATCTCCAGACATTTTGGGCATGGACATATCCGTTATTACAAGGTCAAATTGATCCGGTCCGGACCGGAACGTTTCAAGAGCCTGAATGCTGCCGATACAGGCTGTAACATGGTAGCCGATACGGGTTAAAAGCATTTCGGCTACAGCGATAATCGCCGCTTCATCATCCACCAGAAGAATCCTCTCCTTGCCGCCGGGCAGTTGCCTGTCAGCCCGGGGTTCTTGATTTTCAGTGGTTTCCACGGCAACAGGCAGGTATATATAAAAATCTGTGCCCTTGCCCGGTTCACTGTGAACCTGGATATTTCCATTCAGGTGTTTCACGATGCCGTGAACCATGGAAAGCCCCATTCCGGTTCCTTTACCCTTTTCCTTGGTGGTAAAAAACGGGTCAAAGATGCGTTGGATCAGATCCTTTCCCATCCCCGTACCGGTATCAGAAACGGCCAGGCAGGCATATACACCAGGGCTCATGTCCGGGCTTATCAGATCATCCTGCCCCGATTTGATTTCTCTGAGGCGGATCTTAAGTTCTCCACCGTTTTTTTCCATGGCATGATAGGCATTGGTGGCCAGATTCATGACAATCTGATGGATCAGGGTCGGGTCTGCGATGACAGGGCCACAATTGGACTGGAGGTTCTGGGTGATGGTAATGGTCGCCGGAAGGGTGGATCTGATCAGTTTCATGGCCTCTTTGACAATAGGTTGCATCTTCATCAATTTCAGATCCCCTTTTTCCTGGCGGGCAAAGGTCAGAATCTGCTGCACCAGATCTCTGGCCCTTAGTGAGCTGGTATAAATTTCTTTCAGGCTGTCCCGGATTGTACCGTCTTCCGGGATATCTTCCAGGAGCATCTCTGCATGACCGATAAGGGGAAAGAGAATATTGTTGAAATCATGGGCAATCCCTCCGGCAAGGGTTCCGATGGATTCCATTTTCTGAGCCTGCTGGATTCGGGATTCCATTTTTTTATATTCGGTTATATCGGTGGCGATTCCTATCATACTCATAGGATTCCCATTGTTATCTTTCATCAATTTCGTTCTGCAATTCATTATAATTTCTTTACCGTCAATATCATAATTGACAATTTCACCCGTCCATTCTCCATCTCGTAACGTACTGTTGATGATTTGTTTTTGTGTAGCGCCCCTTGAGGGATCTTCACCATAAGCCGTCACTATCTTACCGAGGAGTTCTTCTTTTCCTTGTTTCAGGCTTTTGATGACAGCTTCATTTATATAAAGGACCTTCCCTTTTAAGTCTGTGGCTGTTACATGATCACTAATCTGGTTGAGCAACATGGCCTGAAAATTCAGCTCTTTTTCAACCTGTTTCCGTTCTGTGAGGTCGATTCCCAGGCAGGTAACGTCTAAGAGATCCCCTCTGATATTTTTTGTCAGCACATTCGACCATGAGATGTTTCGTAATTCTCCAGTTCTGGTTACAATTTCGTTCTCATGGGTAGAGAATTCCTGCGCGTCTCTTTGATGCATTACTGCTCTGAAGACTTCTCGAATTATCTCTCTGTTTTGTTCGGGGATGAACATGTCGAACCAATTTTGGCCGATGACTTCGATCTCTTTCCATCCTGTCAGTTTCAAAAAATGAGCATTTGCGAATATGATATTGGCATCCGGGTCAAGGGATATGCCAATCTGGGGAGTATTGACAAGGACATTATGCCATTTCTGTTCAGAGTTTTTAAGCGCCTTTTCCGATGTCTTTTTATCGGTGATATCCCCATAAGCAACTACCACACCGTAATTTTCCAGTTTTATGGGTTCTGCGGTAACGCTCAGCCAGGTAATGTCCTTGTCGGGTTTAATGATCCCCATCTCGACATTTTCAATCCGGCGGTTCTCTTTCAAGGCTCTTACGCTGGCAAATTCATTATCCGGCATGGGGGTTCCGTCCGGACGGATAATATGCCATTCTTCTCCGCTTACGTACCGGTTCTCATGTTGCTCTTTGGGTACTCCCAGTAGTTTCACAGCCGTGTTATTGGTTTCTACAATTTTTCCGGATGCATCTGAAATGGTAATTCCAAGAGGGAATGTATCAAAGAGGACGCGATACTTCTCTTCGCTTTTTGTTACCTCTAATTCAGCTACCTTACGCGCAGTAATATCGTAATTAACCCCTGTCATCCGTTCCGGGTGCCCGTCTTTATCCCATATTACCCGGCCCAGGGCTTTAACATACCGGATGGTGCCATCCGGCCGGACAATACGGAACTCCGTCTCATATTCCCTTTCCCCGAACATGGCTGCCTTGCGCATCCTGTCGATTCTATCCCGGTCGTCCGGATGAATCATGTCCAGCCAGGCCGCATAGACATTGGAAAAATCGTTCCTCTTGATCCCGTAAAGTTCATACATCCCATGATCCCAGGCCAATTCATTTCTTTTGATATCCCAGTCCCAGATTCCGAGCCGGGCTGCGCGAATGGCCAATGACAACCTTTCCTCTCGTTTTTGAAATTGCTCTGCAATCCGTTTTTTTTTGCTGATATCTAAAAATACAAGCCGCCATTGAATAAGCCTGCCGTGTTCATCCATTTCCGACTGGATATCCAGGCGAACCCATACCGGCTCACCATCCGG
>CAZAHK010000080.1:0-17910 GCA_964484555.1 uncultured Desulfobacula sp. | reverse complement strand
AAAAAGAAAATCATTCAACTTACAGAAGGCCATGATTTAATTGCCCCAGATGTCCTACCATTTGAAATTGGGAATGCATTAACAGCGATGATGAAAAAGGGCGCTTTAAAAAAAAATGAAGTCACAGCAGCATGGGAAGTTGTGCGACAAATACCGGTTGATTTGAAGCCTACCGACATAAAATCGGCATTAAGCATTGCAATAAAATTTAATATATATGCATATGATGCTTATTTTTTAGAGTGTGCTAAGAACTTCCAAACCCCTTTGTTGACTCTTGACATAGGGATGCAACGGGTTGCACGGGAAATAGGAATTACAATTCTGGAGTAATAAATTATGAAAGTCTATACATATTCTGAAGCAAAACAAAGTCTTGCCGATATTCTTAATATTGCAAAAAATGAAGAGGTTATTATAAAAAGAAAAGGCGGAGAAACCTTTTCAGTTATATTTAGAAAAAGCAAAAAGTCACCTTTTGATGTTCCGGGTATTCAAACCAAAGCAAATACCCAAGACATTCTTGAAGCGGTTAGAGAGTCCAGGGAACGATTGACAGGACAAAACATTGAAGGTTGATCGGCAACAGCAGGCGGGGAATGAAATCATTGGAGATTAAAATGAGCACTGACAAACTTGACCTTTCCCTTTCACAGGAACTGGATTCACTGAAAGCAGAAGGCCGGGCCAAGGCCCCGGAAAGAATCATTGAGGCCTATATTCCGGCCAGGGGCCCCAAAGGCCCGCGGTATAAGCTGGCCGGAAGCGATATGGAATTTATCCGGCTCAATTCCAATTCCTATCTTTCCCTTTCCCAACATCCCGACCTTGTAGCTGCGGCAGACCAGGCCACCCGAGAATTCGGGGTCGGGCCCGGCGCAGTCCGGTTCATTGACGGCACCTTTATCCATCATGTGGCCCTTGAAAAACGGGTGGCGGCCTTTGTGGATAAGCCGGCCGCCAAAATCTTCAACTCCGCCTATACCGCCAACTGCGGGCTGGCCCTGTCCGTTTCCAGTGCAAAAACCCATTGGATCGGGGATCAGCTCAATCACAACAGCATTATCCGGGCCATGCGGATCAGCAATATTCCGAGCAAGAACAAAGGCATTTACATGCACAATGACATGGCCGATCTGAAACGGTGCCTGGATGAAGTGCCCCGGGATATGGAGCGGGTGGTGGTCATCTTTGACGGGATCTTCAGCATGAGGGGGGATAATGCCCCCATCCAAGACATCAATGCCTTGTGCAAAGCCTATGATTCAAAATTCAAAGACGGGGTCATCACCGTGGTGGATGATTCCCACGGCATCGGGGCCTATGGGGATACGGGGCGCGGCACCCCGGAGTATTGCGGGGCCTCGCCGGACATCATTGTCGGCACATTTGGAAAAGCCTTTGGGGTGAACGGCGGGTTCATTGCAGGAAGCCCCACCCTCATCGAAACCGTTCGCCAGAAGGCGGATACCTATATTTACACCAACCCCTTGAGCGTGGCCGACTGTGCGGCAGCGGTAAAGGCCCTGGATATCTGTGCCGGCAAAGAAGGGCTGGCCCTCCTGAAAAATTTAAAAGCAAGGACGGCCCAATTCCGTCAGGGCCTCTCGGAACAGGGCAGGGAATCCATCCCCGGACCCCATCCGGTGGTGCCCTTGATGGTGAGAGACACAAACAAAACCCGCAACCTTGTAAAATATCTGTTTGATCATGGGGTCCTCGTGGTGGGACTGACCTTTCCCGTTGTTCCCCGGGGGGATGAGACCATCCGGTTCCAGATCAATGCCTGTCATACAACAGCAGATATTGAATATGTTATTGAATTATTAAAAAATTTCGCATAAGGTAATCCACAGGTCGGCATACAAAACTCAGGAGCCTTTATGGATCCTCAAAGCATTCTTGAAAAGAAAAAAATCCTTGTGGTGGATGATGAACCGGATGTCCTGGATACCCTTGAAGAACTACTCTATATGTGCGTCGTGGACAAGGCCGCCAGCTTTGAGGAGGCGGTTTTCCTGTTAAGAAAAAACACCTATGATGCGGCCATCCTGGATATCATGGGGGTGAAAGGCTATGACCTTTTAAAAATCACCCATAAAATTGATATCCCGGCCCTGATGCTGACGGCCCACGCCCTGACCCCGGACAACCTGAAAATTTCCATTGAACAGGGGGCCGATGCCTACGTGCCCAAGGATAAACTGGCCGATATTCCCCTTTATGTGGCCGATATTCTGAATGCCCGGCAGGAGGGAAAAAGAACCCATGTCCGATGGTTTTCCCTGTTGAAACCCATCTTTGACAAATTGTTCGGGGAAAACTGGCGAAAAAAAGACAGGGATTTCTGGGATAAATTTGATGAAAAGCAGATGTCGGCCAGGGACGATATCCAGAAAATGGATTAGGCCCGGCAAAATCCTCCTAAAGAGGGATTTTCACTATAAATTCAGCACCCTTTCCGTCATTGGAATTCAAATTCATTTCGCCTCCCATATCCTTTAAGAGCACCATGACACCGGCAAGGCCAAGGCCGTGGCTTTTGATGGCATTGTCCAGAGAAGACCCGGTGGTAAAATAAGTTTTGAAAATTTTCTGATGCTCCGAAGGCGGAATTCCCCGTCCGTCATCTCTGACGCACAAGGTGAGCAGTTTTCCCTCGATACTGCCGGCAATCTCTACAAAGGCTGCCTTATATTTAAAGGCATTGGTCACCAGGTTCCTCAGGATCTGCCGGACCTTGGCTTCATCCAGATGAACCACGGTTTTCCAGACCTTTGAATCGAACACCAGCTTGACCCCATAATCCTCTGCCACCCGGCAGAGCTCTTCATAGGAATGGACCTTCCGGATCACGTCCACTGCGGCCGGATCAGCAAGGTCGAAGATCTCAACCAGGACCGTCATCACCAGGGATGAAACATAAAAATCCCGGGTAATCATGACCCCTTCCCTGGACCGCCCCAGCTCCAGTACATCGTTGACCAGCCTCTGGGTGGTCAACGCATTCCGGATGATTCGTTTGAGTACCTTGATCTGTTTTTCCGTCAAGGGGCCATAGGTGTCCTGACGGTTCAGGAGGGATTTGGCCCCGGCATCAATGACTGAAATGGGAACCTTTAAATCGTGAATCAGGATCTCTGTTTTAATAGTGGTATCTGACATTTGTTTCTTTTACCTTTAAAATCCTTGCAATTCCAGTCAATGATTTTATATAGTGGTGCCGATTGAAACACTCCCGGCTGATTCGGGCAAAGACCGTGTAAGATCTTTAAAATCATAGAAGTTGTTATACGAGGATCATTCAATCTTGTAAAGTCTTTTGGAGTTTTATTTATGAAGAGCAGTGACGCTTATATATCCGAACTGGAAGCCAGGATCAAAATACTGGAAGAAGAGAATCGTATCTTGAGCAATATCCTGTATAAAGCGCCCATTCCCATATTTGTCCTGGATAAAAGCCATACCATCACCCATTTCAACCAGGCCCTTGAAGAGCTCACCGGGCTTTCGGCCAAAGACGTCATCGGCACCCGGGAACAGTGGAAGGCCTTTTATTCAAATCCCCGGCCGGTCATGGCCGACCTCATCATCGACCGGTCTTCCGATGAAGAGATTGTCGAACATTACGGATTAAAATATGACCGGTCCTGCAAGGACAAGGAAAGATTTGCAGCCACGGATTTCTTTCAGGAACTCAGCGAACAAGGGAAATGGCTTTATTTTACGGCCTCGGCCTATACCGACGGCAAGGGTGAGATTGCCGGGGCCGTTGAAACCCTCCAGGATGTCACGGAAGAAAAGCTGGCCTTGAGAGAAACCAAGGAACTTTACCGGATCTACCGGAAAATCCTTGAATTTGTCCCCTATCCTATTGTGGTTTATGATGACAACGGACTTGTATCCTATGTCAACCCCTCTTTTTCAACCACTTTCGGATGGAGCCTGGATGAATTGAAGGGCAGCCATGTGCCCTTTGTTCCGGAAGCGCTGAAAGCTGAAACCAGCCGGATGCTGGATAAATTCCGGGAAAACAAAAACCTGACCCGCTATGTGACCCAGCGCCTGACACGGGCCGGCAAGATTCTGGATGTAGTTCTCTGGGCTGCTTCCCATGCAGATTTAAAGACGGAATCCACCCAGAACTTTGTTCTCTTAAGGGACATTACCGAAGAAAAACGGCTGGAAGCCAACAATAAAACCATCATGAGGATCAGTGCAGTGCTTCCGGAATACCCGGAACTGGAAGACCTCATGACCTATATTTCAAAGGAAGTCAAAGCCCTTTTAAACACCGAGGGAGCCCTGGTCCTTCTCTATGATGAAATCCGAGACGAGCTGTTTTTCAAAGGCGGGGCCTATGATGATTCCGATACGGACAGAAGGGCCAAAACCTTCCGGTTTCCGGCATCCTCCATCCTTGCCGGAGAAATCATCAAAACCGGGGAATACGCCCTGGTCAACGATGCTGAAAAACTCACCAAGGACTATCCCGAAAGGGAAGAGCGTCTGGGCTACAAGACCCGGAGCCTCCTGGAAGTGCCTATGAAAAGCGATGACCGGATTATCGGAGTGCTCTGCGCCATCAACAAAAAACAGAATTCCTTTGATTATCATGACATGGAACTTATGAGCATGATTGCCGGCACCTGCGCCATTTCCATAGAAAACGCCAGGTTCTCTGAAGCGGTCCGGGACGCCTACCGGGATGTGGCCTCCATGAACCGGGCCAAGGGAAAGGCCATCAACCACCTGTCCCATGAACTGAAAACCCCGGTGGCCGTGCTGACGGGTTCCCTCCAGATCCTGAAGAAAAAACTGGAATCCCTGCCCCAGCTCAAGGTGGAAGCCACCCTGGGCAGGATAGAAAGGAACCTGAACCGAATCATCGATATCCAGGATGAGGTGGCTGATATCATGGATGACAAGGCCTATTCGGCCCAGACCCTGTTGCTCAGGATGTTCGAAGCCTGCCAGGATGAACTGGAAACCCTGATCCAGAAAAACCTGGGTTCGGATCAGCTTGAACAATCGGTCAGAAAACTCATTGATGACAAATTCGGTCCCAGAACCCTTGTGTTTCAACCTATTCATTTCGCTGATTATTTTCAGGACCTTTTTTCCACCCTCAAGCCTCAGTTTGAATTCAGGGATATCCACATCCAAACCGCCATTGACCAGGACCTGCCGGTTCTTCGCCTGCCCGAAGAGATCATCACCAAGATGATGACCGGGATCATCAAGAATGCCGTTGAAAACACACCGGACAAAGGCAGGATTCAAATTTCCATGACGAAAAAAGATTCAGGCGTGCTTTTCAGCGTTCATGATTTCGGCGTCGGGATTGAAGAAGATGCCCGGAAACGCATCTTTGAAGGCTTTTTCACCACCCAGGAAACCCTTTTATATTCCACCAAGACGCCCTTTGCCTTCAATGCCGGCGGAAAAGGAGCAGATCTGCTGAGGATGAAAATCTTTTCAGACCGCCATGGATTCGTCCTGAAAATGGATTCCCAAAGGTGCCGGTTCCTTCTGGAAAATGAGGGTTCGGCCTGTCCTGGGGATATCGGAACCTGCGGATTCTGCAAGAGCACTGAAGATTGTCTGGGTTCAGGATATTCAGTTTTTACAGTATTTTTCCCGGCAGAAAAAAAATAAAAAAAGTCTTTGACAAACCCGGATGAATTAAATTAATAGAGAAGATGAATTAAGACTGAGCGCTCGTTTGGTTTGCATACGCTTAAGTAGAAGTTGATGAGTCCCTAAACAAATTGCAATACATGAATTGAAAAGGAGTCATGCTTCATGGACAGTCTTCATACCCTGACCTGTTTTGACATCTTTGAAAGAAATGCCCTCTATAATGGCCAGGCCTGCGCCGTTCACCGGAACGGTACAGATATCACCTATGCTGATCTTTTCATGCAAACCACCAAACTGGCTGGCGGCCTTAACCGCCTGAACCTCCCTGCCCAAAGCAGAATCGCCGTCCTGTGTAAAAATCATCCGGTGTTCTTCCACCTGCTGGGTGCCGCATCGGCCCTTAATCTGGTGCTGGTGCTCATCAACAGGCGACTGAGCCGGGATGAGGTCGCCCATATCGTTGAGGACACGACACCGGCGGTGATGGTCTGTGACTCTGAAATGGCGGATCAGGCTATAGATATTGCAAAAACCGCCGCCTGTATCCAACACTGTTATGTGGTGGATGAACCGGATTTTTCAGCTCTTTATGATTCCCCCCCGCTTCAGGACCCTTGTCCCGTGGATACCAGAGACCCGTATCTCATTATTCATACGGCAGCGGTCCAGGGAAAGCCCAGGGGAGCTGTTCTCTCCCAGGAGAATGTTCTTCTTTCCAACCAGCAGATTATCCAGACCTATGGCCTTGACCGAACCAAAGCCTATCTGAACATATTGCCCCTGTTTCATATCATGGGCATCAATATGAGCCTTGGGACCCTTCAGGCCGGCGGTAAAAATATTTTACAGGAAAAATTTGATCCAAAACAAACCTTAGCCCTTATCCAGGAACAAAGAGTCAATATTTTTGGTTCCTTCCCGCCCATATTATCCAACCTTATGGACGCCATGCAGGACGGTAATTTTGATCTTTCAAGCCTTGAAATCGCAGCCGGGCTTGAAACGCCTGAAACTGCAAAAAAATGGGAGTCCTGTACCGGTTCCAAATTCTGGACCATGTACGGACAAACCGAAACCTCAGGCCTGATCACCTTTGCCGAATATTTTAAAAAACCAGGTTCAGCCGGTGAGGTTTCAGCACTGGCCAATATCAGAATTGTCGACGAGTTTGACGCCCTTCTGCCCACAGGCGCCACTGGAGAAATCGTGGTCCGGGGGCCCCTGGTCTTCCAGGGATACTGGAATGCAGAGGACGTCAACGCCCTTACCTTCAGGGAAGGCTGGCACCATACCGGAGACCTCGGGATGATGGATGCAGAAGGCTTTTTATTTTTCAAAGGCCGGAAAGCGGAAAGAGAACTGATCAAACCCGGTGGAGAAAATGTATTTCCGGCAGAGGTGGAAAAAGCGGTTCTGAAGCATGGGGCCATTCGGGAAGTCTGCGTTTTCGGTGTGCCTGACCCCAAATTCGGAGAAGGCATTAAAGCGGTCTGCTCCCTCAACCCCGGCAAAACCCTGACCAAAGAGGATCTCATTGCATTCTGCGGGACCCTCATTGCAGGCTATAAAAAGCCGCGGTATGTTGAATTTGTGAAAGAGCTGCCCAAGACTGAAAACGGCGCCATCGACCGGCAGAGAATAAAAGCGGAATTTGCTTGAAAACAAACTGCTTTTTTGCGAACAGGGTTTTTGTCTTGACACTAAAACACTGATTTATTAAGGAGGATCATTTCAATCAGTTTTGGCGATTCGTTTCAATTGTCCGGGAAGCAGGTTTTCTTTAATCCCATTTAAAGAATTTGGATAATATATGGCACAACTCACAGTTTCAGACGTTACACTTTCTTTTGGCGGACTCAAGGCGCTGTCCGAGGTCAATATGACCATCGAGCCGGGTCTGATCACCTCCATCATCGGGCCCAACGGGGCCGGCAAAACCAGTATGCTCAACTGCATATCCGGGTTTTACCACCCGACCCGGGGCAATATCTTCTACAAGGATAAAAAGCTCACCCATGCTTCCCCCCACGAAGTCTCCAACATGGGCATTTCCAGGGCCTTTCAAAACCTGGAACTGTTCAGAGGACTTACCGTATTGGACAATCTCCTTCTGGCCCGGCACCAGAACCTGAAATACAGTTTTCTGCAGGCCCTTGTCTTTTACGGCAAAGCCTCCCGGATAGAAGCCGAGAACCGTTCCTATGTCGAGGACATCATTGATTTTATGGAGCTGGAGCCCTACCGCAAAAGCCTGGTGGGAAATTTAAGCTACGGGGTCCAGAAAAAAGTCGAGGTGGCCCGTGCCCTGACCCTGGCCCCGGATATCCTGCTCCTGGACGAGCCCATGGCCGGGATGAACCAGGAGGAAAAAGAGGATATTGTCCGGTTTGTCATGGACATTCAAAAAGAACGCGAAATCACCGTGGTGCTGGTCGAACATGATCTCGGCGTTGTCATGGACATTTCAGACCGGATCTATGTCCTGGATTTCGGCGAGGTGATCGGCTCGGGAACCCCTGAAGAGGTAGCTCAGAATCCCAAAGTAATTGAAGCATATATTGGAGAGGGTTAAACATGACTGACAACAAACACCTGCTTGAATACTCTATCCCCCAACTGCTTCGATGGCGGGTCAAAACCAGTCCCAACCGTCCGGCCTTAAGAGAAAAGGATTTCGGGATCTGGAACACCTATACCTGGCAGGATTATTATGATCATGTCCGGAAAACAGCCCTGGGACTCAGAGCCATCGGCCTTGGAAAAGGCAGCACCATCGCCCTCATCAGCGATAATATCCCGGAAGTCCTCTTTGTCGCCATCGGCGCCCATTCCATCGGGGCCGTGTCCGCCGGCATCTACCAGACCAGCATGCCCCATGAAATCGCCCAGATTCTTCAGTCCCTCAAGGTCACGGCCGTGTTCTGCGACAACCAGGAACAGGTGGACAAGGTGCTGGATATCCGGGGCCAGATCCCCAATGTACAAAGGGTCATTTTTGAAGACCCGAGAGGCATGCGGGGTTACCGGTCCGACGACTGGTTCATTGACATCCGGGAATTGTACCGGCTGGGGGACCTGGAGCATGCCAAAAACCCGGCCCTGTTTGAATCCCTGGTGGACCAGGGAAGGCCCGATGATGTCTGTCATCTCTGCCTCACCTCGGGAACCACGGGTCTTCCCAAGGGGACCATGCTGACCCATAAGAATTATATCAACATGGGTATTCAGCTCACCGAGGTGGATCCCCTTGAACCCACGGATGAATATGTCTCCTTCCTGCCCTTTGCCTGGATCGGGGAGCAGATGAATTCCTTCGGGGTGGCCATGGCCGCCGGTATTACCCTGAATTTTCCGGAATCCGTTGAAACCGCCATGTCGGATTTAAAGGAAATCGGGCCCCATTTCATGTTCGGGGCTCCCCGGATTTATGAAACCATCCGGTCCCAGATCTGGCTGAAGATCGACCAGTCCTATTGGCTCAATAAGCTTCTCTATAATTATTTCATTAAAATCGGGATTAAGGCCGCACAATACAGGATGCACGGTAAATCCATGCCCCTGTCCCTGAAAATCACCTCCTGGCTGGGCAAACAGTTTATTTTCAGGCCTCTTGTCAACCAGATCGGATTTTTACGCCTGCGGCGGGCCTATACCGGCGGTGCTGCCCTGGGCCCGGAACTCTTTACCTTTTACCAGGCCATCGGGGTGAATTTAAAACAGATCTACGGCCAGACGGAAATCGTTGGAATTGCTTACATGCACAGGGACGGTGATATCCGGCCGGAAACCGTGGGCAAACCCCTGCCCGGAACCCGGTGTAAGATTTCCGAAATCGGAGAAATCCTTTCCCAATCCGATTCCGTCACGCCTGGGTATTTTGAGCTGCCGGAAAAATCAGCAGAGCTTCTGGAAGGCGGATGGCTTCACTCCGGGGATGCAGGATTTATTGATGAACACGGTCATCTGGTGGTCATTGATCGAATCTCCGATGTCATGCACAACAAAAAAGGAGACATGTTCTCTCCCATGTTCCTGGAAAACGCCCTGAAATTCAGCCCCTATATCAAGGAGGCGGTGATCTACGGGAATAAGGAAGATTTTGTGGCCTGCCTGATCAATGTGGACCCCATTGTGGTTGGCAAATGGGCCGAGGATCGGGGGATTTCCTTTACCACCTATATGGACCTGTCCGGCAAACCGGAAGTGGCCGAACTCATCATGGAACAGGTCATTGACGTCAATTCCAGGGCGGAAAAAGAACATTTTAAAATCAAACGGTTCGCCCTCCTTTATAAGCTTTTGGATGTGGATGACGGGGAACTCACCAAAACCGGAAAAATCCGGCGGAAATATGTCCAGGAAAGATACCAGAACCTCTATGAAGCCCTTTATGACGCAACCGTGGACAAAAAAGACGTGGAGGCCTCCTTCCAGTACCAGGACGGCCAGTCCGCCACGGTTAAAACAACCATCGCATTTTACACGGTGAAAGGAGTCTGATGAGTTATTTTTTTCAAATCGTCGTCAGCGGCATTGTGGTCGGATCCATCTATGCCCTGGCCGCCCTGGGTTTGGTCCTGGTGTATAAATCCAGCCGGGTGGCCAATTTTGCCCATGGCCAGATCATTGCCGCCGGGGCCTTTATCACCTTTTTTCTGACGGTGAGGGTAGGGCTGCCGATTTTGATCGCATTTCTTGCCAGCATGATCATCACCTTTTTTCTGGCCATGAGTGTGGAAAGAATCTTTCTGCGCCGCCTCATCGGCGAGCCCATCATCTCGGTGATCATGGTGACCATAGGGTTGGCCTCCATCATTGACGGCCTGATCTATCTGACTCCCTTTGGAACGGAAAATTTCTCCTTTCCCGCCTTTCTCCCTGAGGATTCTCTGAGCCTTGGCGGGGTTTCCATTTCCTGGACCCAACTGGTGGGGCTGATGATTACAACCCTTCTCATCGGGGCCTTTTCCTGGTTTTTCAAAAAATCCACCATCGGCATTTCCATGCGCGCAGTGTCCGATGATCAATTCGGCGCCATGTCCGTCGGGATTTCCGTGCCCCGGGTCTTCGGTCTGGCCTGGGCCACGGCCGGATTATCCGCCGCCGCAGCAGGCTGCATCATCGGCAATATTACGGGATTGAATTTTGATACCCTCCATGCCTTCGGGATTGTGGTCTTTCCCGTGGTCATCCTGGGGGGCCTTGATTCCATCCTGGGAGCGGTGGTGGCCGGCATCATCATGGGGCTGATCCAGCAGTTTGCCGGCGGATACCTGGACGGCAATTTCGGGCTCAACGGCACCGGGGATGTCATGCCGTATATTATCCTATTAATCATTCTTCTGTTTAAACCCCACGGTTTATTCGGAATTCATGAAATTGAACGGGTGTAATCTATGTCAGTCAATACATGGTTAGCAACAGGCAATTTCAACACGACCTACCGCCAGGAACAAAAGACATTTACTACCAGCCTGGACCGGTCGATCTTTACCTTATTCCTTCTGACCCTTTTTGTATGGCCGGTATTTTTTCCCATCAGCCAGAAATACATGCTGGTGGTGGATAATATCCTTGTGGCCATTGTGGCGGTCATGGGGCTGAATCTTTTGCTGGGCTTTGCCGGACTGATTTCCATCGGTCATGCCGCCTTCATGGGCATCGGGGCCTATACCGTGGCCTCCTTTTCCAGGACCCTGGGGGATTCCCATGTCATTGTCACCCATTTCTGGCCGGTTCTTATTCTCCTGGCCGGGTTTATGGGGGCTGCCTTCGGAGCCCTGGTCGGGCTGCCGGCCCTCCGGCTGAAGCATCTGTATCTGGCCATTGCCACCCTGTCCTTTCAAATGATTTTTCAGTGGGTGATCAATTTCATGAGTTTCTTCAACCAGGGCCAGACCATCTATGTGGGAAGGGTTTTCTGGTTTACCGGAGAAATCGGCAGAAACCAGCATTATATGTTCTGGTATTATATCATCCTGACCCTGGTGGTTCTCATGGGATTCGGGGTCCGGAATCTTTTAAAGACCCGGTATGGCCGTTCCCTTGTCGCCGTCAGGGACAATGACCGGGCCGCCGACGCCATGGGCATGAACCCCGGCCTCACCAAGGTCTATGCCTTTGCCCTGGCCGGTTTTTTTGCCGGGGTGGCCGGCGCCCTCCATGCCTATCTTTACCGGGGCATCGGGTTCGAATCCTTTACCCTCGATCAATCGGTGGGCTACCTGGCCATGGCCATTGTCGGCGGTCTCGGGACCCTGAACGGGTCCTTCTGGGGACCGGTGGCCATCAAATACCTGGATATCCAGATGGAGCATTTTGCAGAATTCGTTGGACAGCATTTCGCCCAGGCCTCCAATCTGTCAACGGCTTTCAAACCCCTCAGCTTCGGTCTTGTCATTGTTCTGTTCCTGATGTTTGAACCCAGGGGAATCGCCAACTGGTGGCGTATTGCCAAATCCTATACCAAGCTGTGGCCTTTCCGCTATTAAAGAAGGCGGATAGGGCGGCAACTTTAAAAATATTGAGGTCAAAACCCAAAATTAGGAGGCAAAGTATCATGAAAAGCAAAAAAGCATTATTATTCAACACATTACTCGTTCTTGCGGTAGTGCTTGCATTCACCCTGTCGGCCCAGGCCGGCGGAAAGGTATACAAGCTGGGCCTGTCCCTGGCCATCACAGGCCCCACCTCTGATGCAGGAAATCCTTATGCCAAAGGGGCTGAAGACTGGTTCAAATATGTGAATGATACCAAGATGCTGGGAGAGGACACCATTGATTGCACCATCAAAGACGATCAATATGAAAATGATACGACCAAAAGATTTTTTGAACAATTTATTGATGACGGGATTGTTCTTTTCATGAGCTATGCCACCGGCGGCAACCTGGCCCTGAAACGGGATTTTGAAGAAATTAAGATACCCGTTGTTCCGGCATCCTATCATGAGGGCCTCATCGTTGATGCACATTATACCTTCATGCCCGTTGCCACCTATTCTGAAAATACCGTCGGACTGGCAGAATATGTGGTAGAGAATCATAAAGACGGTATACCCAAAGTCGCCTTTTTTATCCATCCCTCGGCCTTTGGCCGGGGCCCCCTGGAAGATACCCAGAAAGCGGTTGCCGCCGGGCTGAAAATGGAAATTGTCGAAACGGTCGAACATGGAAAAGACCTTGACAACAGCGCCATGCTTCAGCGCCTCATCAGCAAGGGCGTTCAATATGTCCTCTGCCATACGGTTCAATCTCCCGTGGCCACCATGCTGACCGATGCCCAGCGCCTGGGCCTGGCTGCCAAAACCTTTGGCGAAAAGGGCAAACTGACCTTCCTCGGCGCGCACTATACCGGCGGCAACGACCTCATCGCCCTTGCCGGGGCAGCCACCGAAGGCTTTTTCTGGGCCTGTTCCTATAATCTGACATCGGAAAACAATGAAGGGGCCAAAAAACAGTTGGAGCTGGCCAAAAAATACGGCCGTGACGACAAGGCTGCCAATTCCCATAATTACGGCGCCGGCATCCTGGCGGCCCAGATTGCCACGGAAGCCATCAAGATGGCAAAAGCCGCCAAACTGGAAGTGAACCGGGAGAACCTGTACAAGATGCTCAACGACATGAAATTTGATTCCTTTGTGGCGGCTGGCCCGGTAACCTTCTCCAAAACCGAACGCATCGGGGTTGACGTCCAGAATATTTATGTGGCTGAAGGCGGAAAATTTAAGAAAATCAAATCCGTTGAATCTGAATTTATCAAGAAAGTCAGGGCCGGCCGGTAAATTTTCATGCTGTGTACACAACATAAACGTCCCTAAGGAAGGTGAACTCATCTTACCGGGAATCATTCAATTCCCGGTAAGAATAACCCCCAAATCAGAGAAAGTGCATATGGGAACAAATCTGCTTGAAGTCAACAATATTGAAGTGGTTTACAATGATATCATCCAGGTGCTGCGCGGTGTCAGCCTCAATGTTCCCGAGGGCAGCATTGTTGCCCTTCTCGGAACCAACGGAGCCGGCAAAACCACTACGTTGCGGGCCGTCAGCGGCCTGTTAAAACCGGAAAACGGCGCCATCAAGGAAGGGTATATCAAATTTAACGGCAAGGAAACCACACAATTTTCAGGCACGGATATTGTGAAACTCGGCGCCGTCATGGTGCCCGAAGGCAGACGGGTATTCAAACACCTGACCGTGAACGAAAATATCCTGGTGGGCTCCATTACCCGGAAGGACGGATCCGCCAAAATCCGGGAAGACAATGAACTCATGTATAAACATTTCCCCAGGCTCTCCAAGGTGACCCATCGGATGGCCGGGTACAGCTCCGGCGGAGAACAGCAGATGATCGCCATTGCCAGGGCCTTGATGGCCTCCCCCCGGATGCTGATGCTGGATGAGCCTTCCCTGGGGCTTGCCCCACTTCTGGTCAAGGAAATATTTGATAATATTCAAAGAATCAACAAAGAATTGAAAACCACCATCCTGGTTGTGGAACAGAACGCAAAGGTCGCCCTTGCCGTGTCCGATTATGCCTATATCATGGAATCGGGCAAAATCGTCCTGGAAGGTCCTTCCACCGAATTGCAGAACAACCCGGATGTCAAGGAATTTTATATGGGGATCACCAAGGGCGGCGGCAGGAAATCCTTTAAAAACGTGAAATCTTATAAACGCCGCAAACGCTGGATGTAGACTGTAATCTCAAGGAGTTCGATATGAAGATACTGGTTGGGTATAATGGCGGTGAAGTCGGAAGGTTGACCTTGTCCCTTGCAAGGGATTATGCAAGGATGGCCAATGCATTTGTATATATCATCACCTCCATGGAAGGCGGAGCTTCTGAAAAACAGTCGGATATCATCAAGGCCGAAGAAGAACTGGATGCGGCCAGAAAGCTCATGAAAGATTCGGGAGTGCCCCATGACGCCCAGCAGAGCGTCCGTGGGTTTTCCGCAGGAGAAGACCTGGTCCGGTTTGCCGAAGAAAATGAGATCGACCAGATCTTTCTGGGCATCAAGAAAAAATCCAAGGCCCAGAAGGCCATCCTGGGCTCCACGGCCCGGTATGTCATTTTAAAGGCCCCCTGCCCGGTCACCACCATCAAATTCGAACTGGACACCATCAAAATGGAAACCCTCCTCCGGGACCGGCGGATCCTGGTGGTGGACGACGAGCCCGATATCCTTGAAACCGTTGAAGAACTCCTGGACATGTGCGACATCGACAAGGCCGCCACCTTTGAAGAAGCCAAAAAACTCCTGGAGAAGAACCGGTACGATGTGGCCATCCTGGACATCATGGGCGTCTCCGGATACGATGTGCTGGAACTGGCCCGGCAAAAGGACATCCCGGCCCTCATGCTGACGGCCCACGCCCTGACCCCGGAAAACCTCAAGGAATCCATTGTAAAAGGCGCAGACTCCTATATTCCCAAGGATGAGCTGGCCAATCTGGTCCGCCATGTGGCCGACGTCATCAAGGCCCGCATCGAAGGCCGTCAGGGCTACGGCGCCTGGTTTCGAAACCTGAAGCCCTTCTTTGACAAGGCCTTTGGCAAAGGCTGGCGGGACCGGGACCGGAATTTCTGGAATTCCTTTGACGATAAATACGGGAGATAGGACTCAAAAAATTCGATCTTGGATTTAAGGCAGGGGAAATTTCCCCTGCCTTTTTATTTTCCGGATTCCCCCTATATCAGAAATTCAAAAAGATCATTGAAAATGATTCGTGTTCAATGCTAAAAAGAAAGATCTTTTTTTGTTAACCCTTTTTCCGGAGTAAACCATGACTCGTTTATCTGTAAAATTTTTTATTGTTCTTATCATCACGGGGTTTCTGTTTTCAGGGTGTGCTTCTGACGAAAAAAAAGCAGAAAATTTCCTTAAGGAAGCCCAGGGGTATTTTGAAAAAGGGGATTATTCAAAAGCCAAAATTCAGATCCAAAACGCTGTCAAGCTGGTTCCCAATTCCGTGGATGCCCAGGATATTCTCTCAAAAGTATATCTTAAACTCGGGGATGCCGAGGAAAGTTTTAAAACATTTCTGAGGCTGGAACAACTGGCCCCTGAAAATTCTGAATACAAGCTCCAGGTGGCGTCCTTTTACCTGCTTTCAAAAGAAAGCCAGGAATCAGAAAAAAGAGTCAATGAGGTGCTCGAAAAAGAGCCGGAGAATATCAAGGCACTCTATCTTCATGCTGGTCTCATCGGCACAAAAAACGAAGACTTGAATTCCGTTAAGGCCGTGTATGAAAAAATCTTGGAAATTGATAAAAATCAAACCATGGCCCATCTGGTGATATCAAAAATCGCCATAGCCCAGAACAACCCCGGGGAAGCGGAAGATAACCTGAAACAGGCCCTGATCATTGATCCTGATGATACGGGGATTTACAGGGCTCTGTTTGAGTTCTACCTCTCCCGTAAAGACCCGGCCTCGGCTGAAAATATTCTCACCCGCCTGATTGAAAAAAAGCCCGGTGAGGTTGAGCCTCTCCTGATTTCAGCCAATTTCTACGCATCCCAGGGGAAAGCCGATGAAGCAGAGAAAAGACTCGTAAAAGCCATTGATGTTGACCCCAAAAACCTGAACGCATATATGCTTCTGGCCAGACTTCTGAATGGCCAGAAAAAAACAAAAGAAGCAGAAGCGTATATTCAAAAGGCCTTGGAAATTGAGCCGGATAATTTTGAAGTCAAAAACGCCTATGCAGACTTTCATCTGTCTAACAATGACCCGGCCAAGGCAGAGGCCCTGGCCGATGAAATCCTGGCAAAAAGGCCGGATTATCACCCCACAAAGCTTTTAAAAGGAAAAATTCTGGCCGCCCGGAAAGACTTTGACAAGGCCATAGAAATATTTCAGGACCTTGTCAAGGGTGAACCGGAATCCCCCATGTTTAATTTCCTGCTGGGATCGGCGTATTTTGAAAAAAATGATTTTGACCTGGCCAAGCCGGTTCTTGCCAAAGCCCTGGAAAAAAATCCGGATCTCATTCAGGCAAAGCTCATGATGGCGGATATGCATTTTCGGAAGGGAGACCTGAACCTGGCTGAGGACAACGTCAAACAGGTGCTCAGACAAATTCCCAACCATTACAATGCCAATATTCTCATGGGAAATATTGAAATGGCCAATCGAAAAAATGATCTGGCCAAAGCCATCTTTGAGGACATGGCCGAACTTGAACCGGATAACCCTTCTGCCTGGTATCACCTTGGAATGGCCCATCAATCTGAAAAAAATTATCCTGAAGCCTTAAAGAACTACCATAGAGCCCTGGAGCTGAACCCAATCCTCATGGATGTCTTTACCAACCTGATCTCGGTTCATGCTTTACAAAAAGATTTTAAAAAAGCCGTGGATCTCTGTGATGACCAATTGAAAAAAATAGGAGAAAATCCTATTGTTATTTCAATTATAATGAATCTTAAAGGGAATCTCCTGCTTTCGTCAAAAGAGGTTGAGCAAGGCAAAGCATTGCTCAAACAATCCATTGAAAAGAATCCGGCCTTTATCACCCCCTATCTGACCCTGGCCAATGTCTATAACTCTGAGGGGAAAACAGATGAGGCCATTTCGCTTTATAAGACCCTCATTGAAAAGAGACCGGAGCAGGCCTCCCCCCACAGCCTTGTCGGGACCCTGTATGAAAAACAGAAAAAATATGATCTGGCTGAAACCCATTATAAAAAAGCCCTGGAAATCGATCCGAATTATATTCCCGCAGTCAACAACCTCGCCTTTTTTTATGCCGAACACAACAAGGAATTGAATAAGGCCCTGGAGCTTGCCCGTCAGGCCAAGGAACGCATCGGTAATCTTCCGGCCATCATGGATACCCTGGGTTGGGTCTATTATAAAAAAGAAATCTATGATTCGGCCATAACAGAATTTGAAGCCTGTGTGGAAAAAGAACCCAAAAACCCGATTTTCAATTACCATCTGGGGCTTGCCTACAATAAAAAGGGAGACTATGTCAAAGCAGAGGCTGCTTTAAAAAAGGCTCTGGAGCTCCAAAATAATTTTGAGGGATCCGAAGACGCCAAAAAAGTGCTGGAGCAGTTGTAAGCTTCAACAAATTTTCAAAAAGCCATAATTTGTCAAAATTGTGATAATTATTGTCCAATAATTGTTACATTAAACAGATAAATTGTGGCTTTTTTGTTATATTTTTTGCCCTTATATAAAAATCAGGTGTTTTACCATAGCCTGTTTTTTAACATATCAAAAATTCTCTGCAAATCCGTTTTCCCTTGAT
>CAZAHK010000079.1:0-18107 GCA_964484555.1 uncultured Desulfobacula sp. | reverse complement strand
TGGGGGATGGCATGGATGATCTCATCCCAGCCGAAATAGCCCGAAGCGATCTGGAGGATGACGTATTTTAAAAATCTGGACCGCAGCAGCCGGGGCGGGCATCCGCCCTCTCCGGTGCAGATGCGGACCGGCATGGAAAGTTCTTCGTTCAGGTAGGCCACTCCCATCTGGAGGCCTTCCCACATGGTGGGAGACAGAGCCCCGAAGGACATGCCGCCGATGATGAGCGGATAGATTTCCCGGACCGGCGGGATCCAGCCCTTTTCTTTCAGGCGTTTCATATTTTCCCTGGGGGACAGGACCCGGCCCAGGAGGGTTCTCATCTCGAATTCATGGCGTCCGGCATCGAGAGCCGGGTCCGTGAGCATGGAAATCCGGATGAATTTGATCCGGTCCAGGATGGATTGGGAGGAATTTCTTCTTCCGCCCCGCCGTCTGGGAATCCCGTTCTGGTTGATATGGAATTTGAGCCGGTCCAGGCCCGGATTCTTGACCGGGGCAATGGCGTCATTGGGACAGACCATGGCGCACATGGCGCATCCGATGCAGGCATTTTCCACCCCTGTTTTCTGGCGGATGCCGTAAAAGGAGTCATAATCGGCGGTATTCTTTTTTTCCGTCTGGACCGATGTTTTAAGGATTCTTTTCCGGAAAACCTTCAGTTCAATGGCCTGGACCGGGCACACGGCCGTGCATTGCCCGCAGAGGGTGCACCGGTCATTGCTGTAACGGATCTGCCAGGGCAGGTCATTGAGACTTAAAGCGGAAGGTTCAAGGCTTCTGTTTGACGACATATATTTACCTCCTGGCGGTCAGGGCCGACAATGGCTGTATCAAGGTGCATGGGTTGAATATCCTTTGTTTTGTCCCGGTCCGGGATCACGGCGTCCAGGCCGCAGATTTCCGAAGAAAAGCCGAACAGGCCGGGTCTTCCGCCGACCACGCCGGGCCTCAGCTTTTTCCTGTCCTGGACCATGAAAAGGGAATGATCCGGCAGGGTGCCGATGACGCAATTGGGACCGTCAATGATGAGGGGGCGGCAGGTTCTTTTCAGGTGAGAGAGAAATCCTGCGTCCGGATGGGTCTGGAGATCCTCTTCCTGCAGGGGGGTGATGACATGCTTATAGGCATCAATGCCCAGCCCGAGACCCGTCATGGAATAATGGAGAATATGGGCAAAAACTTCCGAGTCCGAGGCATACCCCACATATCCGGGGAAACCCCGGGACAAAAGGAAATCCTTAATGGGGGTAAAGGCCGTGTTCTCGCCGTTGGTCATGGTGCAATAGCCTTTGATGAAAAAGGGATGGCAGGCATACAGGTTAATGGCATAATTGGTGTTCTGTCTTCCCTGGGCCATGATGATGCGGGCATGGAGTTCTTTTCTGTCCAGGCCCAGATATTCGGCCAGTTGCATGGGATCACCGATTTCCTTGATCATTATGGTATCGGGCCAGAAGGAAAAGACCATCATGTCTTTTTTCTCTTCGCCCATTTCCCGGATTTTCAACCGGGTCATCATGAGCTTTTCGGCAATTTCCTCCGGGCTGAAATGGTCCCAGCCTTCGGGCAGTTCATAGGCCCGGATCAGGTAGAGGTTGCGTTTGGGGATTCCTTCCACCTGGGTCTTGGGGGTTTTGAGGGAAATCTTGTATTTGGTCAGAAACCCCTGGTCCATCATGAACAGATCCAGACGCCGGATGCCTTCTTCGGTAAAGATACCGGATAAAATCGGCGCATCCTTCATTTCTTCAAAGGGCCCGCCCAGGCCCTGGAGCAGGAGCCCCACCCCGGAGCCGTCATGTCCTTCTTTCATGACATCCAGGGCTTTGATGGCCAGCATGGGGGAAACCGGATCATGGCTGGTAAGTGCAAACAAACGACACATTGAATTTAAGTCTCCTTTGGTTTCAATTCTTTGTAAGGGATTCGATGAGCCAACGCCGGCATCAGGAGGATGGGCTGCCCAGAGGGATGGAAAATCCATGAGTTTCATAGAGCGCTTTGATTTTCTGCAAATCTTCTTCAAGGGTCTCACCCGGATCAATCCTGCCTATCCAGCGGGTTCTTTTGGAGGCATTGTCCAGAAACCAGCAGATGATGGGAACGTGGGCGCCTTTGGCAATGTGCCAGAATCCGGTTTTGATGGACGTGACATTCTTCCGGGTCCCTTCCGGCACCAGGGCGAGAATCAGGTTATCCCGCTTTTCAAATTCCATGATGGCGCTTTCAACAAACCCGTGGGCGCTATCCCGTTTGACCGGCATCCCGCCGAGGCTCCTGAGAATGACGGACATGGGAAAGAAAAACCATTCCGCCTTGACCAGGAGCCGGGCATTGACCTTTGCGATTTTAATATAGGTCAGGGCCCGGACCGTATCCATATTGGCGGTATGGGGAAAGCCGATGACCACGCACCGGTCGGTCCAGTAATCCGGCAGCCCGTCATAGGTCCATCCCATGAATCCGTAAACCATCCTGCCGATCAGACTCAGTATCGTTTTCATGGGTTAATGGTGATGACCGCAGCCACCTTCTTTTTTGTTCTTCTGGGCCTGGCAGATGTCAAACATATGAAAGAGTTTCAGTTCATTTTTTTCCATGAGTTCGAGATTCTCCAGAACGGTTTCCTTCTGGGCCTGGAAAACCTTGATATTGGATGAGGTCAGGCCTCTTCTCGAACCGTCCCCCATGCAATGGGTAATCACCGCATCAATCCCGGGCTCTTTCCCCAGAACAGTGGTTTTGCACTTTGATTCTTCACCGGAAAGCTTCTGGTTTTCCTTGAATTCAAAGCCGCGGGTCTGGGTGTCCACAATCAGAAAATACCCGGCCGTACCGAAATGATCATCCATGACACTTTCAAGGCCTTTGTTTTCCTTAACCGGAAAGGCTAATTTCATAATTCTACTCTCCAAAATATCCATCATTAACCGCATCATACACAAAATCAGTATAAAATATAAGAGTTTCTTTTCCCTTGGCAAGAACTTAAATTCCTTTACAGATAAGCCAAAACTCTTATTTTCTCCTTAATTTTAAAGGGGGATTGAAGTTTTTTGAAAAAAAAGGCAAGATGCGGGCACATGGATAAAAAAAAAGAAACCGGATCAGTTTCCTTGAAAAGCGGGGTATGAAAATTAAAACTTTCTTTTTTTGCATTGTCGTGTGGACCCTGATCGTTGACATCGGCCCGGCCTTTTCCGATGATCCGGATATCATTTTTGTAGGAGAGTTTACACAGCATCGCACGGCGGAATGGTCCAAAAAAGCCTTTGTAGATGAAACGATTTATACCCCGGCCATGATCGAGGGGAATAAAGCGCTGGAGGCCGTCAGTCAAAACAGCGCCTCGGGGCTCATCAGAAAAATCCGGATCGATATCGACGCGTATCCTTTTTTAAACTGGCGCTGGCGCATTGAAAACAGGCTGTCCGGAACCTTTGACGAGAAACGGAAAGAAGGCGATGATTATGCAGCCCGGATTTATGTGGTGGTTTCGGGAGGCCTTGCCGTCTGGAATACCCGGGCCCTGAACTATGTGTGGGCCCAAAATTCAAAAAAAGGGGAAATCTGGCCCAATGCCTTTGCCAGGGACAATGCCGTGATGATGGCCTTGCGGTCCTCGGAAGATCCTTTATCCACCTGGCAGACGGAAAAAAGAAACGTCCGGGAGGATTTTCTCCGGTTGTTCGGCAAGGAGGTCCGGTACATCGATGCCGTTGTATTGATGAGCGATACGGACAACACAGGGAACAAGGTCACTGCCTATTATGGGGATATCTATTTTTCACGCTATTAAACGCATGGCTGTTCTTTTTTTGGTCTGCCTGATTATTTTTCCGGTGATCCTCTTGTTTTCCGTCATGGAAGATAATGCCCTTGTTTCCCGGCATCAACGGCTCAGCCTGGATAATGTCCAGAGGGTCAAGACCCTCATCAAGGACAACACCCCGGCCAACGTGAACAAACGGCAGATCAGGACAATGACCCTGTCGGAAAATGATCTGGATCTCCTTCTGAATTATGGGATTTTGCATGGACTCGGATATGAAAGGCTTTTTACAAAAATCGAATTGCCGGACGACAGGATTCACCTTGCCGTCACTCTTGATCTTCCCGCCAACCCCTTGGGCAGATATCTTAATCTTTTCATGAGTTTGAAAAAGAATGGGACCCTTCTGGATATAGAGCGTTTAAAGGCAGGGAGGCTCACCATTCCGGGCATATTCATTCATCCGGCCCTAATGGCCATGAACCATTTTCTCTCAAATTTCGAGCTTTATACGGATTTAAACCGGCATGTCCACCGCATCAAGGATCTCTCCATTGAAAAGGGGCGGCTAAATCTGGTGTATGAATGGGACCCAAAGGCCCTGGGGCTTATTCATGAGAAAGGAAAGTCGTTCCTCTTGTCCAGGGATCACCAGGAAAAACTGGTCCTGTATTATAATAAACTGGTTCAGACCGTAACGCCTTATAAAAATAAACAAGTATCTCTTGCCCTTGTGTTAAGGCCCATGGCCATTTTCTCCCAGCAGCAGTCAATGATCAGCAACAACCCGGTTCTGGAAAATACGGCCCTCGTCCAGGTCTTGTCCCTGTATGTCGTCCGGAGGGGACTCAAGGATCTGGTCCATGAAGAGATTCAAAAGCAGATGGAATCCCCTGTGCCCGTGGCCTTTACCCTTTACGGCCGGACCGATCTGCCCAAGCATTTCCTTATCTCAGCCGGGCTTGCCGTTTCAGCCGGAAGCAGGCTTTCCAATTTCATTGGGATTGCAAAGGAGGTTGACGATTCCGGCAAGGGATCAGGATTCAGCTTTGCCGACCTTGCGGCGGATAAGGCCGGAGTCAGGATGGGGGAGTTGGCGGCCGGTTCCCTGGAAACGGCATTGATATTCCAGCAGAGAATGGCGGAAATTGAACAGGAAACGGATTTTATGCCCAGCATTGACGGCCTGCCCGAAGGCATCCGGAAACTTGAGTTTCAGAAACGCTATACGGATCTGGATTCCGGCTCCTATACCCTGGTCAATGCGGAAATCGATAAAAGGATCAATGCCTGCCCGATTTTCAGGTGAATTGATCCTGTCTCAGTTTTTCAAGAAAAAGCAGGCCCACAACCATATGGTTTTCAGGCCTGCCGGTGACGGGCGCTGAAATATGCCGGACCTGCACCTTGATATACTGGGGCTCAGTGGCGGTACTGCCCTTGTGATATTTTATGATCATAATGTCCTGGGTTCTGATACATTTCAAAAATTCAGAGTCTTGTTTAACCAACAGACCCAGGCCGGAAGAAGAGAAATCCCTTAATTTAAAAACATAACTCAGGGCCGAGGTCGAGGGTTTGAATTCAACGGCTGCAAATTCCGAAGCCGCTTCCCGAATTTCCAATCGCAGCTCCTCGGTATCCAGGTCCTCAGTTTCCATTTGTTATCCTTTTCAATGTTGATAAAGAGCATTTTTTCTCAATTTAGGGCTCTTGTCCAGTGAAAACAAGAGATTTTTGTGAATTTACATATTTTACCATCAAAAGTCGTCGATAACCATAGCTTATCAAATTCCTATTGACAGAGTTCTTGAAAAAACATTACATCTCCAATGCAACATTGGTTTCATATGTATAAAATCGATTGATCCAATAACCGGCTAAACTTATAGTTTATTATCGAACATATCAAGGAGTCCTATGAAAGTTGATATTGGTCCTGTAACAAGGTTGGAGGGGCATCTCAGTATCCTGACAACTGTTGAAAATAATGTCATTACAGAGGCTGTCAGCAGGGGTGAAATGTTTCGGGGGTTTGAAGCTTTTCTCCGGGGCAGAGATCCGTTGGACGCGCAACAAATCACCCAGAGAATCTGCGGAGTCTGCCCCTATGCCCATGCCATAGCATCCTCCTATGCCCAGGAAAATGCATACAAGCTTATCGTTCCACCCAACGGCCGTATTCTGCATAACCTGATCCAGGGCGCAAATCACCTTTACGACTATTTGCTGCATTTTTATCAACTGTCCGCATTGGATTTTGTTGATGTCACCGCAATCCTTAAATATAAAGGTTCGGATTCTGATTTAACGGCTCTCGGGGATTGGGTGAAGGCTGAAACCGGGTCAAAATCTTCATTTCCGGCAGCGCCCTTTTTACCAAGACTGTCAGGGCGCTATATTTCCGATGCCCAGACCAATATCCTTGCCTTGAAGCATTATATTGAATCTCTTGAGATTCAAAAAAAGGCCAATAAAGCCTCAGCCATTTTCGGTGGTAAATTTCCCCATGCAACGGCAATTTTCCCCGGCGGATGCACCCAGGAACCCGATATCGATCATATTGCCTCATACCGCTCATTAATTAGTGAGGTTCAGGATTTTATTCACAAAAAATATCTCCCCGATATTCTGGCCGTGGCCGGGGAATTCCCTGAATATTGGCATATCGGTCAAAGCCGGGGCGGGTTTCTTTCCTTCGGGCTTTTGCCTTTGGGACCCGAGCTTGACAGTAAAAGACTGTTTGCCCCCGGCGTGTTGTTGGAAAATAACATCAGCCAGGTTAATTTTGAGGCTATCCGGGAGGATGTAAAATATTCCAAATATTCATCCCCCTCGGGCCTAACGGTAAAGGAAGGCGAATTAACCCCATCCCCCCATAAACCCGGGGCCTATTCATGGGTGAAAGCGCCACGGTATCAGGGGAAAATGGTGGAGGTCGGCCCGGCAGCCAGAGTCCTGGTGGATTACCGTCAAAATAACAACCCTCAAATCAAACAACTGGTGGATAAATTTGCCGGTATTGCCGGCATTAAGCCCGACAATTTAAATTCAGTGCTGGGAAGACATTTATGCCGTGCCATATCTGCTGTGGTCATTGCCGATTTCCTGCTGGAGGAGACGGAACGGATTGATATACAAGCGCCGTTCATGGCCCAATATGACCTTCCGGAATCAGGGGAAGGATTTGGGGCCACTGAAGCGTCACGGGGAGCCCTTCTCCATTATATTAGGATTAAAGGTTATAAAATAGAAAAATATGAATGTGTGGTGCCGACCACCTGGAACTGTTCACCCAAGGATGATAAGGACCAGCCGGGCGCTCTTGAATCGGCATTGGTGGGAACCCGTGTGGAGAATCCGGAAGAACAGATTGAGGCCAATAGAATTGTGCGTTCTTTTGATCCGTGCCTGGCCTGTGCCGTGCATTAACAAATCGACCCGTATACAGGTTGAAATTTTTTAATTTTTCGCTGAGGACAAATTTATGATGGATCGACGAGAATTTCTGAAAATGGCTGCATGTTTAAGCGCCTCTTTTGGCATAACCCAGCTTCCCGGGATTGTTTATGCAGCCTTGAAAAAGATTGACCCTGCCGGTGTTCCCAAGCTTCTCTATCTTCAGGGCCAGTCCTGCACGGGCTGTTCCATTTCTTTGCTTCAGGCGGAATCCCCCAATGCGGTTTCCATGATTACACAATATTCAAAACTTTCTTTTCACACGGATTTGTCCGCCACATCCGGAAAACAGGCGCTGAATCTCATTGAAGACTATATCTCAGGCAAGGCTGGAGAATATTTTCTGGCAGTGGAGGGTTCCATCCCGTGGGACATGCCGGAAGCCTGTGTGATAGGAGACAAGCCGTTTGCCGATTATTTGGCGGCTGCGGCAAAGACCATGAACGGTGCCATAGCAGTGGGCACCTGTGCCACCCATGGCGGTATTCCTGCCGCAGAAGGTAATTTGACCGGTGCCGTCAGCCTGAAAGAATTCTACACACGGAAAAAAATAAATCCCCTGCTGATTGAAATCCCCGGATGCTCCGTACATCCGGACTGGGTATGGAAAACCATCATTCACCTGGTCCAGGTCGGGTTGCCTGAATTAATCAATGGTCAACCGAAATTGTTTTTCAGCCGCAGGGTCCATGAACTTTGTCCGCGGTATCATGATTTTCAGCAGGAAATATTTGCGGAAAAACTGGGAGAGAAAGGATGTCTTTTCAAATTGGGCTGCCTGGGTCCCGACACCTATGCAGACTGTCCTACGCGGTGGTGGAACGGTGGACAAACCTGGTGTATCGATGCCAATGCGCCCTGTATCGGCTGTGCCGCCCCCTCGTTTGCAGCCAAAAAGAATTTCCCGTTTTACAGGTCCTTTGAACAGACCATGACCGCAACATCGGAAGACAATAAATGAAATTAAAGGAGAGGAGCATGTCTATTTCGCTGGGCCGGAAGAAAGAACCCATGTTTTCAGGATTACAGATTCGTCAGAAAATTTTTGCCGGCAGCTTTGGCATTTTGTTTGCTTCCATGGTTTTGGTTTTCATTATCATTGTCTTAAGGGGGAGGGGGGCCAGCGCAGAAGGAACTTTGTTCATCGAAAGGCTTCCGATTGTTTTGGGTGTTTTATGCGGAGTATTGGTTCTATCCGGTTACATGCTGTGGATGATGGCCGGGAAGATTTCCCGGCCTGTAATTGCCTGTTCTGATTTTGCAGTTGAAATCAGCAGGGGGAAATATTCTGCAGTTTGTAGTATTGAAAACGCCGGCGAGGTTGGCTTAATTGCAAGCGTTTTGAAGGATCTGGCAGTCAAGCTTGAGACGGAAGATAAAAATAATAAACAGGCAAATCTTAAACAGCAAGATGTTCATGAAGGGATCAACGCCGGCGCAAATGAATTGCATAAAGCTGTTGCTGGTCTTTTAAGGTCGGCAGCCGATCTGACGGAAAAATCTGAAAGTATCGCTAAAGAGTCAAACACTGTTGCTGCTGCTACGGAAGAGATGGGGGTCAATATCAGTTCTGTTTCAGAGGCTGTTGAATATTTACAAAAGAATATGGATTCAATAACAATAACAACCGATGAAATGACCAGCACCATCGGCGAGATTACTAAAAATTCCGAGAAAGCCAGGGTGATCACCATGGAGGCCAAGTCGTGTGTGGATAAAGCTTTTGAGAAAATCGATATTTTAGGCAAGGCTTCCGAGGAAATTACATCGGTCATTGATACCATTGTCGAAATTGCCGAGCAAACAAAGCTGTTGGCTTTGAATGCGACAATTGAAGCGGCCAGGGCCGGAGAGTCGGGTAAAGGATTTGCCGTTGTTGCCGGGGAAGTGAAGGACCTGGCTGCTCAGACAAATAAAGCCACCCTTGACATTAAACATAAAATTGAAGCCATGAGCAGTTCCACTCAAAGCACTATAATCGAGATAAAAAAAATCAATGACGTGACACACAATATGACGAACATTGTAGAAACAATAGCCGCTGCCGTTCAGGAGCAAAGTGTTTCCAGCAGTAATATCGCCGGCAACGTCAGCGGGGCGGCCTTTCAGACGAAAGCGGTCAGCGACAATGTTGTTCAAGCGGCCGCTGCCGTGTCGCAAATTACCCATGGCATGAGGAAGGTCAATGAAAATATGACGGATATACGAAAGGATTTGGCTGAGGTCAACAGCAGTTCCGAACACCTGACAAAGGTGGAAAGGCGACTGCGCAGTTCGATAGCATAAAGAGAAGATGAATTTACTGCTGCTCCGCACTGCTATTTCATCAGATGTTAAACTCCTTATCGAAAAAAAGAGGTTTTTTCCATGATCAAAAATGCATTTATCAATCTACCCTTTAATTTAAAAATACTGTTTCCCATTCTCATTGTTCTCCTGTTTTCACTGGCGATCGGTGGATATCTGATCAGTGATTTTGTAAAAAAACAGATGACCACAACCTATATGGATTCAGTACAAACCCTGTCCCATTCAATCCAGGACGGTGTCAAAGGTTCTCTGGAGAGGGGTCAGATGCAAAATTTTAAAAAATTGCTCTCTGACCAGAAAAATATCAAGGGCATATTAGATGTGTCGCTTTATGACCTGCACGGAAAAATCAACCTGTCCTCTTCTGAGCTTGATTCAGTTCCCGCCCATGTGCCGCCTGAAATTTTCGACAGGTTTTCTTCATCGCTTGATACGATTCAAGTCATTGAAAAAGATTCCGTCCAAATGTATATCCCACAGAGGGTCGTTCCAGATTGTATTCGATGCCATCCCTCCTGGAGTCTCGACAAGCAAGGCGGCATTATTTCACTGACCTATGATCTGACACAACTTCATCAGGCACTGGATAAGCAAAATTTTGTGCTGATCATCGGCATTGTTTTTTCCCTTGTTGTTGTCAGCCTGTTTATCGTGGTGATTGCAAAATCAATTACCAAACCAATGGTCAGCATGACCGAATCCATGGAAAAACTTGCTGCCGGCAACCTTGACATTGAGATCCCGGCCCGGGAGCAAACAGATGAAATCGGCAAGATGGCCAGAGCGGTCAAAATTTTTCAGGAAAATGCAATTGAGAAAATACAACTGAAAGAAGAGCAGGAAAAGACTAAAATCAGGAATGAAAAAGAGCAGAAAGAGATGATGGAGAAAATGACGGAGTCCTTTCACTCCAGCATAGGCACGGTTATTACCGCCATTTTAACGGCGGCTACGGATTTACAGGGGTCTGCCCAGAAAATGAACGAGACTGCCGAGAAAACCCTTCAACAGTCTTCATCTGCTGCTGCCGCTTCCAAACAGACCTCGACAAATGTTCTCAGCGTCGCCTCTGCCACAGAGGAATTAACCGCCTCAGTGGGAGAGATCAGTGAACAGGTGACAAGCTCGTCGGCAATTGCAAGAAGCGCCGTTAAAAAAGCACAGAATACCAATGAAATGGTGGGGAGCCTGACTGCGGCCTCCCAAAAAATTGGTGATGTGGTCAAATTGATCACCGATATTGCAAAACAAACAAATCTTCTGGCCTTGAATGCAACCATTGAAGCCACCCGGGCCGGAGAAGCCGGCAAAGGGTTTGCAGTCGTTGCAAACGAAGTTAAAGAGTTGGCTAAACAGACAACAGCGGCCACCACTGAAATTGCTGAACATATTAACGGTATACAAGGCGCCACCAAAGATGCCGTTTCCGCCATTAACGACATTACCGGGACCATTAACACGATTAGCGAGATTTCAACCATCATTGCCGCTGCGGTAGAGGAGCAGTCTTCTGTAACCAGTGACATTGCCGAAAGCACGAACCAGGCGGCATCCGGCACCCAAGAGGTAACACAGAGCATTACGATTGTGACCCACGCCGCCAACGAAACCGGACAAGCCGCAAGTGAAGTACTGGCCAATGCCGATGAACTGTTAAAACAGGCCGATGTTTTGCAGAATGAAGTTGAAAAATTCTTATCCCAGATAAGGCCCAGCTAAGCAAAAGAGGAACAGCATGTTCAATATTGAAGACAATGAAATTTTCAATGACTTTATTGAAGAGTCGCTGGAACATCTTGACGGCATTGAAGATGACCTGCTTAAAATAGAGGAAGCCGGGGAAGACATCGATGAAGAGATTGTTAACAAAGTATTTCGGGCCGTACATACCATCAAGGGAGGAGCAGGTTATCTGGGTCTTAAAAATGTCGAAAGCTTAGCCCATAACAGTGAAAATGTAATGGCCAAAATCCGTGCCAAGGAGCTTATCCCGACACCGGGCATTATCTCAACATTGCTGGATTCCATGGATACCTTATCCACATTGATCAACCGTCATGGAAAATCAGATGAAATAGATATTTCCGGCCACCTGACCGCCTTGAAGGCCATTTGTATCGGGGATGCTTCTTTAGAGAACAACAACCCGGAGAACATATCGTCGCCGGCCCAGGCACCCTCCGAAATTTCAGCCGATGCGACACCGGCATCCGAAAACCATCCTGTTTTAACCTCCTCGCCGGTGGAAGAGACCTTGCTCAAGGTAGAGCCATCGGTGATGGAGGCTTTCTTTAAACAGGCAAGTTTTCTCTATATTTTACAATACAACCTGTTAAACGATACGGATGCCAAGGGAAAAGACTGTGCAAAAATCATAGAAGAGCTCAGGGAAACCGGAGACATTTTAGCCACCAATATGGACGGTGACGCTTCAACTGAACTGATTAAAAAAAATGGGTGCCTGCTCATTGTTATCTTTGCGACAATATTGGAAAATGAACTCATGGGGAATTTTTTTGATATCAGCCCTGATCAAATCCAGCAGATTACCCCTGAGTACCTGGAGCAGGTTGCTTTGCCTCCTGCAGCCGTTCCCCGCCAAGAGCAATCCGTTGAAGCCGGACCGGCTTCAACTTTGTCTGTCTTCACGGAAACACCTGCTCCGAAAAAAATGGAGAAACAGAATACACCCCCGCTCAAAGATCCTTCAGCCAAAGCGGAACAAAAACCGGACAATCTGCGGGTCAATGTCAGGCTGCTGGACACCCTGATGACCCTGGCCGGTGAACTTGTTTTGACCCGAAATCAGCTTATCCAGGCCGTATCGTCCCGAAGGGTCATGGGCATCGACAATATTTCTCAACGTCTTAACCTGGTTACCTCCGAGCTTCAAGAAGCCATCATGAGTACCCGCATGCAGCCCGTAGGAAATGTATTTAACAAATTTAAACGCATTGTCCGCGATCTTTCCAAGAATCTTGGCAAGAAGATCGACCTCATTATCGAAGGAGAAGAGGTCGAGCTGGACAAAACCATTATTGAATCCATCGGTGACCCTCTGACCCATTTGGTCAGGAACTCTGTTGACCATGGGATTGAAACCCCTGAAAAGCGTATTGCCGCTAAAAAGCAGGAAACCGGTATTTTGCGGATAACAGCTTATCATGAAGGCGGTCAGGTGATGATTGCCATTGAAGATGACGGCGCCGGTATAGATATTGAGCGGGTTAAGGAAAAGGTTCTGGCCATGGGGCTGCGCGAATCCTCTGCCCTGGATGAACTCAGCGATAAGGAAATTGCAAACCTCATCTTCCTGCCGGGCATGTCAACGGCAAAAGAAATAACCGATATTTCCGGCCGGGGAGTCGGGATGGATGTTGTGAATACCAATATATCCAAGGTCGGCGGGACCGTCGATATTGACACGACACCGGGAAAAGGGTCCATCATAACCATTAAACTGCCCTTGACCCTGGCCATTATTCCAAGCTTAATCGTCACGGTGCAAAACGATCGGTATGCCGTTCCGCAGGTCAATATGGTAGAACTGGTAAGAATACCTGCGGCAAAGGTCAAGGAAAGGATCGAAAAAATAGGTTCCGCCTTGGTTATGCGCCTCAGAGGTGAACTTTTGCCGCTGATCAAACTGACGGATGCCCTTGGTATTGAAGATCGATATTACGCCGATCAAGACACCGGCGAGAAGTTCCCGGATAAACGGGCCTTCACCGAAGATCGGCGGCAGACAAAGGCCGGCAAAATCGTCGGGCCGGAGGCTACGGAAGCCACAGCTTCCGGCCATGAAAAACGTGCCCTTACGGCAGACAGGCGGACCAGCCCCATGAGCGCTTATAACATTCTGGTGGTCTCTGTCGGGGACTATCATTATGGTTTGATCGTGGACCAGGTGCTCGACTCCGAAGAGATCGTGGTTAAACCGGTGGGAACCCATCTGCGTGACTGCGAATGCTATGCGGGCGCTTCTGTTCAGGGTGACGGCAAGGTGGCGCTTATTTTAGATATCATCGGCATCAGCAATATCATGAACCTGCGAACCGTTTCAAAATCTGCTCAGAAGCAGGCGCTACAGAAAACTGAGAGCAAAATAACAAAAGACACCCAATCTTTGCTGCTCGTCTGCAATGCACCCAACGAACCGATGGCCATTCCTTTGGACCTGATTTCAAGAATTGAATTGTGCAAGATAAAAGACATCAAAATCACCGGAGGTAGAAAAAATATTCAGTATCGCGGCGGCCCACTCCCCCTGTTCAGTATTGATGAGGTTGCCGATGTCGGATCGCCGGATACAGCCGGCCCGACCTGCTATATCATTGTCTTCTCCGTAAGCGGCAAGGAAGTTGGAATTATGATGTCGGAGATCATCGATATCATCAGGGGGACTTATACGATCGATGAAATGACCCACAAGCAGCCGGGTATTATGGGGTCAACGATTATTAACGAAGAAATTACCTTGCTGGTTGATCTTTATGGGGTCATTGATGCCCTTGTGCCGGAGTGGACGAAAATATTAAAGTCTAAAATAAAAGATGACAGCCCTGCAAATATTCTGGTGGTTGAAGATTCCCCATTCTTCCTCAATCAAGTCGTATCATTCCTCTCCGATATCGGATACAAACCTTTAACAGCGATGGATGGCGTACAAGGGCTGGATGTATTGAACAGGGAAAAAATTGATATTGTGCTGACCGATATTGAGATGCCCAATATGAATGGACTGGAGATGGCCAAAAAGATACGCGCCGATGAGCGATTCAAGGATCTCCCCATTATTGCGGTCACAAGTCTGGCCGGAGATGCTGCGGAAAAGGAGGGCAAGGACGCCGGCATTAATGATTACCTGGTAAAGCTGGACCGTGAAAAAATAATTGCCTGCGTTAAGAAATATCTTGTATAAAATGCATTCCTTTTTGATCAAGCATGCGGATGAAGGCGGCAGGATCCAAGGCAACCTAATTTTAACAGAGATAAAACAATGATGAATACAGCCAACCATAGCCCGGACATAGAACTGGCCCTTTTTCAAATCGGAGACATGCTCTGCGGACTTGACACGCGCCATGTGCAGGAAATCAACCATAATTTTGAAATTACCCCTGTTCACAGGGCCCCCGATTATGTCCGAGGCGTTATCAACCTTCGTGGTGAAATCATCACCGTCATTGACCTTCACCGGAAATTTAACCTGCCCCCCGGTGAAGCGCATGATGATATCCAGGTTGTGGTTGTCCGTTATGAAGAGGAGTGCATTGCATTGCTGGTGGATAGTATCTATGATGTTGTGAATGCGCCGCGCTTTGAGATTTCCGTTCCGCCGTCAAATGTTGACGGGATAAGCGGTACCTTTATCAACGGCATCTACCGCATGGAAAAAGACCTGGTGATTGTTCTTGACCTGGATGAGCTGCTCAAAAAATAATGCCCAAACGCTTATTACGAGTTCTGGTCGTTGATGATTCCGTCTTGTACAGGAAAGTCCTGTCAGATGTCCTTTCCAACATTCCAGGGGTTGAAGTTGTCGGGACTGCAACAGACGGCAGGGTGGCATTGGCAAAAATTCCTCAACTGAAACCGGACATGCTGACATTGGACTTTGACATGCCTGAACTGGACGGGCTTAAGGTTTTGGAACAGGTCAGGACAGATCACCCCGATGTGAAGGTGGTTATGGTTTCGACCCATACAAAAGAGGGTGCCGCCATAACATTAAAAGCCCTTGAACTTGGCGCATTGACCTTTGCCACGAAACCCAGGACTGAAAATCCGCTGGAAAGCAAAGCGGTTCTCTTCGACCAGTTGGCCCCTGTTGTAAAAGAGATCATTTCCCAGATACAACCATCACAACATTCAGTCGGCAATGCCCCGGCCATACCTCCCGTCATCGATGCTGCACCGGAAAGAATAATATCCCAGGCAGAGGTTGGGCGTATCCAAATCGTCGCCATCGGTATTTCCACCGGTGGCCCCAAAGCATTGGCAGAGCTTATTCCCTGTCTTCCCCAGGATTTACGTATTCCTGTTGTTATTGTTCAGCACATGCCGTCAGAGTTTACGGCAGCATTGGCAGAATCTCTTGACCAAAAAACTGAGTTGAAAGTGATAGAGGCTGAGAACAATATGGAGCTTAAACGAGGCACAATTTTTATTGCCCCCGGCGGCAGGCAGATGAAAGTTATCAATATTTCGGGAAAACCCATGCTTGAAGTTAATGATGATCCGCCGGAGAATCACTGTCAGCCTTCGGTAGACTATCTGTTTCGGTCCATATCAAAGGTGTATGGAAAGCATGCCCTTGGCGTCATCATGACCGGTATGGGGTCCGACGGGGTTCTTGGCCTGCGGTTGATGAAACGGCTGGGCGCCCAGGTGATTGCCCAGGACAAGCAAAGTTGTGTCGTTTTTGGTATGCCCGGTGAAGCCATCAATGCCGGTGTCGTTGACCGTGTTGTACCTCTCAACCATATCGCAATTGAGATTGTGCGGCGGGTCGGGGAATGAGGATAACCGTCAAAGCGCTTATGGAATTGGCCGTTATAGTCCACAAGCACTGTGGTATTGTTCTGAAGAAAAACAAAGCCTATCTTATAGAAAACAGACTTCAACCCCTCATTGAAGAATATTCCCTTTCCTCCTTTGAAGAACTGATTGCCAAGGCAAAGGACTCTTCACAATTGGCCAGCCATATCGTTGATCTAATGACCACCAATGAAACTTCCTTTTTTCGGGATAAAAAGCCCTATGCGCTGTTAAAGGAAAAGTTACTGCCGGATTGGCAGGCCAATTTCGGGAAAAAGCAAGGCCAACTGAACATTTGGAGTTCTGCCTGCTCAACCGGCCAGGAAGTGTATTCCATTGCCATCATCCTTATGGAGCATTTCAAAGGGGATAGCCATAATATCAAAATCAAAGCTTCTGATATCTCAGATTCAGCCATAGTCAAAGCCAGCAGCGGCCGGTATTCAAATTATGAAGTCAGCCGGGGATTGGATGCCGTTCAATTGAATAAATATTTTACCAGGGAAGACGAATGCTGGAAAATAAAAGATGAACTGAGGAGTATGGCCTATTTTGAAAAAATAAACCTGCTGAAGCCTAAACTTGAATATGGAGGATTTGATATCATTTTTTGCCGGAATGTGGCGATATATTTCAGTAAACCCGACCGCCAGCGATTATTTGAGAGCCTGTCATCATGCCTGAATAGCAACGGCGTTCTGATAATCGGAGCCACTGAATCACTGTTTGATATCAATAGACAACTAAAAAGGGTGGATTACAACGGCACTGCATATTATAGTCTCAAATAACCGTTCCGATGAAATCAGTCTAATACAGAAGAGACCCTTGCTATAAGCTGCTCCGGCTCAACCGGTTTTACCAGATAACCCGAAACCCTTAATTCTTTTGCTTTGATTATTTCATCTTTTCTGGAGCTTGAAGAAAGAATAATAAATTTTGAATTTGCATTATATTCTCTGATTTTTGCAATGGATTCAAATCCGCTCATTTTGGGCATATTAATATCCATGAGGGTTAAATCAGGATCAAATGTTCGATGAATTCTAATCGCTTCCTCACCATTTTCCGCTTCTTTTATCGTCGCTCCTTCTGCTTTAAGCGTTTGAGAGATAATATTTCTCATCACTCTTGAATCATCAACAAGGAGTATTTTTTTGCCCTTGATTTTGCTTTCAGTTTTTTCACCGAAATCTATTCTCAAAATAATCTGTTCCGTTGAATTTTTTGTTTCCGGGTCCTCAACATCAAGGCTGATGATATACCCTTGCAAAGAGTTTGAAATTTCACTTTTATAACTTTTTTTGAAAACAGGTGTGTCAAATTTCACTTTCAAGCCAATGTCGTCCCAGTCTGATATGGTTCGTCCAACCACTACATTTAAAAATTCATTCAACAAATCGATGGAATCGTCACCGATTTCTTCAAATTTTGCCATTCCAAGCCTTTTTGCAATAGCAGAAGCAAGTTTTAAGGCATCATAAACGCTGTTGAATGTCAGGACAAATTTCCCGTCAACCTTTTTATCAAAATCAGTATAGGATATAATATGCGCAAATTGTAAAATATTCTTTTCCTTGAGAACCTGTCTTTTTTCCGAACCTATTACCTTCAGGTGAGTCATCTGCTCTATGCTTGATTTATAGGCATTAATCAAAATATCTATGTGCTGATCGAATTGGCTCATAACGTCTCCGGATGTACGAACGAAATTATTGGTGATCCCAACGGGATTCGAACCCGTTCAATCACCCAAAATTAAATCTTTTGATACATAAGGCTTTTCCAATAAAAACCTATAATTTTAGATGGTTATATGGATTACAATAAATCCAACCAGTCCAACAAATTCAATCGTAATATTGAAATTCTACCAGGATTCTACCAGACCTGGCTATTTGAACATTATCCTAAATCTTCTAAAAAAGCCATCAAGATTTCTCCATCCAGACTCATAAATTAAAAAACCAAAAAGCGTTTTCCAAATAGAACCCTTAAACCACTTCTGAAATCAAATCTGGAC
>CAZAHK010000078.1:0-18533 GCA_964484555.1 uncultured Desulfobacula sp. | reverse complement strand
TTGCCCCCGTAGCTCAGTGGATAGAGCATAGGATTCCTAATCCTTGTGCGCAGGTTCGATTCCCGCCGGGGGCACCATTATGATGCAGAACACTTCTGAAAAACCGTTGATTAAGCCTGAACTGCTTGCACCGGCCGGGAATTTTGAAAAACTTGAAATCGCCGTCCATTACGGCGCAGATTCCGTCTATCTGGCCGGAAATGACTTCAGTCTGAGAAATTTTTCAGGCAATTTCTCCGAGCCGGAACTTATCAATGCCGTTGCTTTCGCCCATCAGCATAAAGTTAAAGCGTACCTTGCCTGCAATATCTATTCACGGAATCACGAGCAGGAAAAAATCAAGGCCTTTTTGGAACAAACCGGAAAGATCGGCCCGGATGCCGTTATTATCTCCGATCCCGGAATCCTCCTTCTGGCAAAGGACATCATCCCCCATATTCCCATCCATCTCAGCACCCAGGCCAATACCACCAATATCAATGCCGTAGAATTCTGGCATCGCCTAGGCGTTAAACGGGTCAACCTGGCCAGGGAATTATCTCTAACCGAAATCCGGGAGATTGCTGCGCACTCCCCCATGGAAACAGAAGTCTTTGTTCACGGGGCCATGTGCATTTCCTATTCCGGCCGCTGCCTTTTAAGCAGCTTTTTAAGCGGCCGGGACAGCAACCGGGGTCTTTGCAGCCATCCCTGCCGGTGGAAATATGCCGTTGTGGAGGAATTCCGGCCGGATCAATACCATCCGGTTCTCGAAGACGAGAGAGGAACCTATATCTTCAATTCAAAAGACCTGTGCATGATTGAACATATTCCCGAACTGATCCAGGCCGGCATCACCTCCCTCAAAATAGAAGGCCGCATGAAGGGAATCAACTATCTGGCATCCGTCGTCAAAACCTATCGAATTGCCATTGACCGATATATCAGCGCTCCGGAGACTTACAAAACAGACCCGGAATGGCTTTCCGAGCTCTACCGGGTGTTTCACCGGGAATATTGTACAGGGTTCTATTTTGATAAACCCGACGAAACCCTTCAAAACTACGACAACCGGCATAAAGGAAAAATCCACGGTTTCGTCGGAAAAATTATCGGAATTGATGCACCTCAAAACTATATCGTAGAAATCCGAAACAAAATCAGCCTCGGGGATTCCATTGAAATTCTGTCTCCCAGGCAAAAACCGGAACCGTTTAAACTCTTGGAACTTACTGATATTCAACATCATTCCATTGTCGATGCGAAACCCAATACCATCGCATTGCTCAAGATTGAAGCCGGTTGCCGGGTCAATGATATTGTGCGAAAAATTTAATGTATTGCCCTTATATTTCAGCATTCTGAGTTTGACTTTTTATAATATCTTTTGTAAATTGCTGTAATAAGAGGTATTGGACCGTTTATTACCATTTCAGTGTTACAACCCATTCAGGAGATTTGATATGTTTCAAGATGACGAAACCCTACAAATGTATATCGAAGAATCACTTGATCATTTAGGAGATATTGAAAGCGATCTTTTGACCATTGAGGAAGCGGGTGAAAACATAGACCTGGATCTTGTGAATAATGTTTTCCGAGCCGCACATTCGATTAAGGGCGGGGCCGGGTTCATGGGATTGACCACCATTAAAGACCTTGCCCACCATCTGGAAAATGTTCTAGGCCTCATCCGAAACAGAGAATTAATCCCGGATTCAACACGGATAAGTGTTTTGTTAAAAGGATTTGATCAACTTGAAAATCTGTTAAAAAATATAGAGACCAGCAATGAGGTGGATGTTTCCCCCCATATCACCGCCCTCGAAAATATCACAAAGGCAACGGTTCCTGAAGAAAAAAAGGAAATGGTTTCCAAAATTGTGGACATCGCCCTTCCGGACGGAAGAATCTTTCCCCAGGTATCGCTTTTTGAAATAGAGCAATATAAATCAGAGGGAAAAAATATTTTCCTTGTGGAATATGATTTGATTCATGATATTCAGAGGAAAGATAAAAATCCCATCGAAGTGTTGAACAGCTTACAGAAAACAGGAATCATTATCGACTCCAGGATTGATTTTGATTCCGTGGGAACACTTCATGACGACAGTGTTCCCGCCAGGATACCGTTTCAGGTGCTGTTCGCCTCCATTATCGAATATGACATGACGGAAACTCTGTTTGATATCAAAAAGCAATACATCCATGCCGTTTCAGACCAGATGATTTTTGCCGCAACCGCTAAACAGCCGGGTGGCGAGCCCAGCGTCATGAAACCCTTAAGATCACAAAAATCCGCCTCAACCGAACAGGAAGTCCGGAAAACAATGAAACCGGCACGCGTTGAAAACCAGAAGCAATCAGCTATCCCGGCTGCAAAAGAAATTAAAAAAGCCGAGGAGAATGAGGAAGATGCTCAGTCCTCTGCTGAAAAAGAAATGAATGCCGCTGCCAAACCTCAATCCTCACTCAGGGTGAATGTGGGCCTTCTGGATACCCTGATGAACCTTGCTGGAGAGCTTGTTTTAAGCCGGAATCAATTGCTTCAGGGTATCAATTCCTCAAACCAGAAAGCAACCGAATTATCCAGCCAGAGAATCGATATGATTACCTCCGAACTCCAGGAGGCCATCATGCGGACAAGAATGCAGCCCATCGCCAATATTTTGAATAAATTCACCCGGGTGGTCCGGGATTTGTCCCATCAGCTCGGGAAATCCATAGATCTTATCATTGAAGGCAAAGATGTTGAATTAGATAAAACCATCCTGGAATCCATTAATGATCCTTTGACCCATCTGATCCGGAACTCCGTGGACCATGGGATCGAAACTTCCATGGAAAGAGAACAGATGGGAAAACAGCCCACGGGAAAAATCGTCTTAAAAGCCTTCCACGAAGCAGGGCAGGTGAATATTGTGATTTCCGATGACGGAAAAGGGCTTCACCCGAACAAAATTGCCAATTCCGCCGTTGAAAAAAATCTGATCTCAGAACAGCAGGTTTCTGAAATGTCCGACAAACAGAAGATGGAACTCATTTTCCTGCCTGGTTTTTCAACGGCAAAAGAGGTTACCGATGTTTCGGGCCGGGGTGTCGGCATGGATGTGGTGGTGACGAATATCAGCAATCTGGGCGGTATCATAGAGCTGGATTCCGTTCCCGGAGAAGGAACCGATATCCAAATCAAGCTGCCCCTGACCCTTGCCATTATTCCAAGCCAGATCACCTCGGTAGGCAATGAAAGATATGCCGTTCCCCAGGTCAATTTAAACGAACTGCTCAGAATCCCGGCAGCCCAAGTCAAAGAAAAAATTGAAAAGGTTGGAGATGCTGCAGTGGTAAGGCTTAGAGGAGAACTTCTCCCTTTGCTTAACCTTGCCGATATGCTCGGTATTGAAAAAACTTACAGTGATCCGGCCGTCCGTGAAGAATTGGCCGAACGACGACAGAACCTTGCCGACAGAAGATCCAGGCAGCACCTCATTACTGAAGAGGGGGTAGTCCTGGATACCGGGGAAAGCGATGCCGATTTTCCGCAAAGAAAGACTGAAGACCGACGGTATCATTCAGCAAGCGCCATTAATATCGCTGTTGTTTCCGCAGGAGCCTTCAAATACGGACTGGTGGTGGACAAATTACTGGATTCAGAGGAAATTGTTGTTAAACCTGTGGGCAGGCACCTTAAAAAATGTGCAGCCTATGCCGGTGCCACCATTATGGGAGATGGAAAAGTCGCCTTGATTCTCGATATTTCAAACCTTGCCCAGATGGCCGAACTGTCGGCCGTGTCCGAGGCCGGGCAGATGGCCAGAGCCGCAGAAGAGGCGGCGGCAGCGGCGAAAGACAAGGCTGCCTTACTGACATTTAAAAATTCCGAATCCGAATACTTTGCCGCACCGCTCAATCTTGTCGAGAGGATTGAACGGATTCAAACATCGACCATCGAACAGATCGGCAACAGTAAAGTCGTTCAATACAGAGGCGGGGCACTACCGCTTTATGAACTGTCACAGGTGGCGAATTTCCAGCCCCTTGCCCCCAGGAATCAACAGGAGGTCATTGTATTCAAGATCAAAAACAGAGAACTCGGCCTGATGGTCATGCCGCCCATTGACGCCCAGGAAATAAACCTTGATATTGATGAAAGCACCCTCAAACAACCGGCCATAGCGGGTTCAATGATCATTAACCAGCACACCACCCTTCTGGTGGATATTTTTGAGATGGTGAAAATCCTGAACCCCGGCTGGTTTAAGGAAGAAGCAAAAGCTGCGGCTGAAATGGCCACCTCCGGAGAAAAAATAATTTTATTTGCCGAGGATTCCGCGTTTTTCAGGAATCAGGTCAAAACCTTTATGGAAGAGGATGGATTTAAGGTTATTGAGGCTGAAGACGGGCTCGTCGCCTGGGAACTCTTAAACAAACGGGTGGATGAAATTGATATCGTGGTCACTGACCTTGAAATGCCCAATATGGATGGGTTTGAATTGACCAAACGGATTAAGAACGACCCGAAATTCGCTCATCTTACTGTTATTGCGCTCACTTCCCTGGCCAGCGAGGCCCATATTGAAAAGGGTAAACGCGTCGGGATTGATGAATATGAGATCAAACTCGACAGAGAAAAACTCATGAAAGTGGTCCGGCAAAGATTGAGTCTGAGCAAATAACCTAATTTTGTTTAATGCAAGGAGAAAAAGATGGCCAAAGATATCCCAGAGACTTTTTCAGATGAATTGGAATTCTCCACTTTCTTTGTTGGAGGCGCCCTTTGCGGCATCAATATCCTCAATATCCAGGAAATCAATAAACATTTTGAAATCACCAAAGTTCCCCAGGCCCCCGACTATATTGAAGGGATCTTGAATTTGAGGGGCCGGATCGTCACCATCATTGATCTTGGAAAAAAGCTGGGCCTTGCGCCTGTCAACAGGAGCAAAGACAGCAGAAATATTATTGTTAATTCAGAGGACGAGCATATCGGCCTTCTCATTGATTCGATCAGTGATGTGGTCTCGGCCAGGAAAGACAGCATAGAGCCCTCCCCTTCCAATATCGGCGGCGCCAAAGGCAAATTTTTCAAAGGGGTGCTGAAAACCGATAAACAGTTGATCGGAATCCTGGATATTGATGAGGTATTGAAGGAATAATGGACAAACTCAGAGCAGTTGTTATCGATGATACCATTGTCTATCGAAAAATAGTGGGCGATGTTTTAAAGGAAATTCCCTTTGTTGAAGTTGTGGGAACCGCCAATAATGGGAAAATCGCTTTATCCAAAATCGATTCGCTGAAACCTGATTTTATCACCCTTGATATTGAGATGCCGGAGTTAAACGGCATCGAAGTCCTTCAAGCCCTGAAAGACAAATCTTATGCCCCGGTTGTCATCATGCTGTCCACCCTGACCCAGCATGGCAGTGAAATGACGATAAAAGCCCTGGAACTGGGTGCTTTTGATTTTGTCCCCAAACCGGATCAGGGCAAAATGGCTGAAAACATGGAAAAAGTAAGGGCTGCCATCTTACCCATTGTCAATGCACTAAAAAGGCAGAAAGAAACAAAATTTAAAATCCATGAGAAAATTCAGCCTAAAGTTGCCGGCCCCATCACGGATAAACCCCGGCAGCCCTTACCCGTTGTCCAGAAACAGGTCACCCGGTCCAAATCGGAAATCGTGGGGATCGGGATTTCAACGGGCGGTCCCAATGCCCTGACCCGGATGATCCCCATGCTTCCGGGCAATCTTAAAGCCCCGGTATTGATTGTGCAACATATGCCCCCTTTGTTTACGGCTTCCCTTGCCAACAGTCTGAACAATAAATCCACCCTTCACGTCAAGGAAGCTGAAAACGGGGATACCATTGAACCTGGAAAAATTTATATTGCACCGGGTGGAAAACAGATGAAAATCATTGCCGGATCAGACGGCATTACCAGAAAAATTAAAATTACCGATGATCCTCCGGAAAACTCTTGCAAACCTTCGGTGGACTATCTGTTCCGATCCATTGCCCAGTATTATGTGGGCCGGGCAACCGGCGTCATCATGACGGGAATGGGATCTGACGGCTCAAAAGGACTGGTGCAGATGAAAAATAACGGAAGCTTTGTAATCGCTCAGAATGAAGAGACCTGCACGGTATACGGGATGCCCAAGGAACCTATCGAATCAGGCATTGCAGATGTTGTGGCCCCATTGGAAAAGATTGCTGAAGAAATCATGAAAACAGTAATCTGATAACATGTCAAATCTATTATCAACTGCATCTATGGCAAAAATTACCGTAACCCCGGAAGAATTTAAAACCTTTTCAAGATATATTCTTGATATCTCCGGGATAGCCTTGGACACCGGCAAGGAATATCTCCTTGAAACCCGGCTCAACCCTCTGCTGGCCAAATATAATGCCTCTACCTATGCGGAGCTGCTCTACAAGGCGAAAATGGATTTTAAAAAAGAAATTGAAAATCACATTATTGACGCCATTTCCACCAACGAAACCTATTTTTTCAGAGATAAATCCCCCTTTGAATTGTTACAGCATAAAATTATTCCGGACCTGATTGACAAGCGTACACAACGGCCTTCTTCCCTCAAACCCGTTATCCGGTTGTGGAGCGCCGCCAATTCCACGGGCCAGGAAATTTACAGCATTGCCATGACCCTTCTTGAGATGGGGGTGACCATGGACAAATACAATATTCATCTTTTTGGAACGGATATATCAGATGCAGCCATTGCCTATGCCAGCTATGGTTTGTACAATAAATTCGAAGTTGCCCGGGGACTAGATCCAAGACGCCTGAACCGATATTTTGACCCAAAAGAAGATCGCTTCAAAATCAAAGATGAAGTCAGGGTCATGGCCCAATTTAAAAAAATGAACCTGATGAAGCCCTTTGTCGGGCTTGGAAAATTTGATATCATTCTTTGCCGAAATGTGATGATCTATTTTACAACCGAAGATCGAAAAAGAATCTATCAGAGTATCTCCAAAGTTCTCGAGCCGGACGGGTACCTTTTGATCGGATCAACGGAATCCCTTGCCAATGATACCGATCTTTTTACTTCTCAAAAATATCTTAACTCGGTTTTTTATCAATTTAAAAATTAAAAGGTAAACCATGGGCGGTATTAACGCTAAAGAATTTATCGATGAACTGATTTTCTGTTTAAAGGAAGAGGATATCATCAAGGCCAAGGCTCTGCTTCAATTTGCCTCGGATGCGGATATGGATGCCGAACTCCAGCGAAAAGCCCTCATCGAAATTGCCAAGGGACCTGAAAAAATAGTATTCCCCTTGCTTGAATACTTAACCCGGATTGATATATCCAACCCCAACGTCCAGGATTCCCTTTATGAATTAATTCTGGACAAGGCCTATGGGAATACGGACCTTGTGATCCAATATATTACAGGCAATGAAAAAAAAGGCAGACTTCTGTTTTTAAAAGCCGCCGGGGAACTGCTGTTAACAGACACGACCCCGGCCTTAAAGAAGATGATTGCTGAAGATAAGGACCCTGATATCCTTGCCGCCGCCATTACCGCCCTTGGGAAATTAAGGCTTCCCGAATCCTTATCCATTTTTTCCGAAAAGGTGTTCCTGCCCTATAGGCCCGTCCGGCAGGCCGCTATTTTTGCTATCGCGGAACAGGGCGGCAATGATTCGGCAGACCGGTTGATCGACGTTATTGGTGAGGATGAGGAAACCAATAAACTTGCCATTGAAGCCCTCGCGGAGATTCAGGACCTGTATGCCCTTGATAAATTAACGACTCTTTTAAGCTCTTCCATCACCAATGTCAGGGATACGGCCATTGATCAGCTCATGAAACTCGGCCGTAAGGCCACGCCCATTCTAATCCGGGCGTTCAAGAATGCCGAGGCGGATTACCTGGTCCATCTTGTCACCACCCTCGGGTATATCGGAGACCCCGCCGCCATAAGTCCTATCCTCGATATCATCCATACCCAGCCGGGTGACCCCAATATACGGCAGGCCGCCTATGAAGCCATGGAACGGATTCCATCCCCCAAAACCGCCATCAGTCTTGTTCAGGGCTTGCAGGACCCCGTCGAATCCGTCCGTATGAGTGCGGCCAGAGCCATTGATCGAAATCTTTCCAAGGCTCTGGTGGCAGGTCTGAAAAATATTGTAAGAGAAGAATCAGAAGATTCCAGGAATGCCGTGGCCGCTTTAATCGATTCGGAAGCTGGTAATATTTTTAATTTCCTTGCCGAAGAAGCGTCTTTCCTTAAGATCGCCAAAACCCATGTTGCCGGAAAGGCAGACCCTTCAACGAGAAAAGCCTTTTTAAAACAAATGGGAATCATCGGTCAAAAAGAATTTGCTGAAAGCATTGAAAAAGAGGCTGCCCACAAAACAGGGCCCGAAATCATGGCTGCCCGGATTTTTGTGGTGGACGATTCAAAAATGATGCTCAAACTCTATCAAAACAAACTCATGGCCATGGGCTTTACGCCCGTTACCTTTGACCGTCCCGAAGAGGCCATTCCTCAGATTCTTCAAAAAAAACCGAACCTGGTCATTACCGACCTGAACATGCCCAATATCAGCGGCCTTGAACTGACCCGCGAAATACGGAAAAAATTTTCAAGGCAGGAAATGCCCATTCTCATGATCACCACCCAAAGTGATTTTGTTGAAAAAGAAGAGGGTGATATCAAGGTCAATGACACGGTTTTGAAAAAATCAGGTATTAATCAAATCCTTCATAAACCTTTTACCGACGAAGAATTCCATAAGGCCGTCAGCAGTTTTATCAACATTTGATGGATACTGACGGAAAGGACCATACAGGAGGCGGTTTATTTCAAGATAACGGATTTGTTCACCCTGACCTACCGGCCGACCTTTTTGCTTAAAAAACTAGGATGAATACACCATTTTGTATGGGATGGGCGGATGGCTGATAACGGAGGGTTTCGGCAGGATCTGCTCCTCCGATACCGTCAGCCAGTTGGTATCCGGTTTTAATTCCCTGAGCCTGCCCCCTTCCGACGGCAGGGCATGGAGGGTATGGTCATATTTGACATGGAAAATACAGATATAATTTTTTCTCTGCCGGGCAATGACATAATTTTTTGAAAAACTATTCATGGTAATCCCGGCAATATCCACTATCTTTTTAATATCGGTCTCTTCTAATTTGATCAGGACGGATTTGGATATGCCCCTTTCATCAATCCTTAAAAGCGCCCTGGATTCACTGGAAGACACATAGATCGTTGCAATTCCGGGAAAACTGCTGAAATAGCGAGCAGCCACACTGGCAGCAGTTCTTCTTCCTCCGGCCAGGACGGGAATCCCGTAATATTCAAAAAATTTTTTCTGGAAATCCTCCGCATATTCATCCCCTTTTTCATAGAGATCCTTTGAAATATATCGTAAATCTCTTGCCAGATCTTCAGCCGCTTCGGCAATGGGCCAGTCGATCCTGACGTGGAAATGGGTCAGGGCATATCTTGCCATGGTATTATGCCTTTTCTGAATCAGCAGGGCATAGTCGATGGGAAGCAGGGATTTTAACAATGAAAAAAAATTACGGGCCTCAAAAAATTTCAGATCCCGGTTAAAATTTTCCACATCCGGGAAAGATTTATGCCTTAATAAATTATTCTTTGTTGTTTTATTGGCGTCAAAATATCGGATATATTTTTTATGTTCTTTCTCGATAAAATCTTCGGTAAAAATAATGAGAAATGAGTTCTGGGCATCGGACTCAACGGTAGGAATCCTTGCCCTGGGTTTGAGTTCCCTGAGTTCCACAAAGGGATAGGGCATTTTTATCCGTAAAAAATTGCTATAGGATTCCACCAGGGAATATTCCAGGGCAAACTGGTCCAGCTCATCACGAAGCACTTCATAATAGGACCTTCGAAGCTTTTCCTCCCGGCTCAGACAATCCCTGTGTTTGCAGGATATCACTTTTTTTCCCCTTTGTATGGTTTAATTCAAGGCGGCAACCCCGGGCAAAATCTTTCCTTCCATCATGTACAGAAAGGCTCCCCCTCCGGTTGAAATATAACTGACCTTATCCTCGATACGGCATTTTTTGGCCGCAAGCCCGGTATCTCCCCCTCCGACTACGGAAAACGCTTTCGAGGCGGCAATGGCCTCGGCAACGGCCTTTGTTCCAGCCATAAACGGGTCCATTTCAAAAACCCCCATGGGCCCGTTCCAAACAATGGTGCCGGCCCCTTCAATGGCTTTTGCATATCGCACAGCGGTTTTCGGCCCGATATCCAGGGCCGTCCAGCCGTCCGGAATCTCATGGATGGAAACCGTCTTGGATCTTGCATCCTTATCAAATTTTTCCGCACAGACCAGATCATCGGGCAAAAGGAAATCCACCCCTTTTTCTGCGGCCTTTTGTAAAATCTTGCCCGCAGTTTCCAAAAGGTCTTGTTCAATCATGGAACCCTGGGTATCAATACCCCGGCTTTTTAAAAAGGTGTTGGCCATGGCCCCGCCGATGATAAGCGTGTCAACACAGCCCAGCATATTTTCCAGAGCTGCCAGTTTGGAAGAGACCTTTGCCCCGCCGATGACCGCCACAAGGGGTCTTTTAGGCTTTTCAACGGAATCGTAATAGGACTTTATTTCCTTTTCAAGCAGAAAACCGGCGCCGGATTCCTTCACAAATTTCGGAATCCCGGTCACCGAGGCCTGGTCCCGATGGGAAACGGCAAAGGCTTCGTTGATATAGACATCACAAAGCCCGGCCAGAGCCTTTGAAAATTCATCGGCATTCTTCTCTTCTTCCGGGTGAAATCTGAGATTCTCAAGGAGCAGGACCTCGCCTTCCTTTAAACGGCTGACCTGCTCCGTAACCGCATCACCGATACAATCTGCTGCAAACAGGATTTCTTTTTTCAGGAGTTCCGACAACCGTTTGGCCACCGGGGCAAGGCTGTACGTCATATCCCGTTTGCCCTTGGGTCTTCCCAGGTGGGAGGCCAGAATTATTTTTGCCCTGTTTTCCATCAGGTATCGGATCAGACCGAGGGTCTCTTGGATCCGGTTATCATCGGTAATATTCAACCGGTCATCCAGGGGCACATTATAATCCACCCGGACAAACACTCTTTTTGATGTGACTTGGATATCTTTAACGGATTTCATGGGTTCCTCCAAAATGATCTTTTGATTTTCGATGCACCTGTTTTTTCCGGGACCAGCGTTCAAAAAAATTAATCACACCGGAGCTGACGCCTCTTTCAATGAGTTCTTCTTCCACCTGGAGCCCGTCTTTTGTGGCCATGGCCTTTTGCAGGCATTTGGTCTTAACCGGGCAATAATAAAAACAGTCGTCCGGAGTCTGCCTCAAGCCCTGGTCCGTCATGGGAAATACTTTTTCAAGGTTGCCGAAGCAGTCTTTGATTTCGTCTTCGCTGTTCATCTGCTCTCTTCAAATTCCGTGTTAAATTGTGAAATCAACCCCTGGGCGGCGAAACTGAAAAAACCGTCACTGCTGATGATCATATGCTCGTGTAAAATGATTCCAACATATTTTAAGGCGAAAAACAATTTTTTTGTGATTTCCATATCACTTTTTGAGGGTGTCGCATCCCCGGAAGGATGATTATGGGCCACAATCATTGCAGCCGCATTGTGCTGCAATGCCCTGATGATGACCTCCCTCGGATATACGGAACTGGAGGTCAGGGTCCCGGTAAAAAGAATTTCAGATGTCAGGACCCGGTTCTTGGCATCCAGAAAAATCCCGGCAAAGACTTCCTTTGTTTTATGGCCCATGGTCTGGTTCAAATAATCCAGAAGATCTCTCTGGTTTTGAACCACATCCCGTGAGATGATCTTTGTCTCCAGATACCGGTCGGCCGCTTCCTTGATTAGCTTGATGCCGAGGCTGTTGGCCGGGCCCACCCCTGCAATGTCACAGAGGGACCCATGGCTCGCTTCCAGAACTGCGGGAAAGGTTTTAAACCGGTCTAAAAGCAGTTTTGCGCTTTCCTTGCAGTCTTTTCGAGGGGTATTCAGGGAAAGAAGGAGTTCAATGACTTCATAATCTGAAAACCCCTGGAGTCCGCTTTTCATGAACCGGTCCCGAAGCCTTTTTCTGTGACCTTCTCCCTTATGACTCGATGTCGCCTTCCGTATCAATCTCCTCCTCGTTTTCCGGAAAATCTTCCGGGTCAAGGATGTCTTCGCCCTCTTCCTCTTCAGGAAGCCTTGCAATGCCGATGAGGGTCTCTCCGGCAGACAGATGAATGAGCCTGACACCCTGGGTATTTCTGCTGATGACATTGATGCCCTGGATGGAAGTTCGAATCAGTTTTCCCTTGTCCGTCACCATCATGAGTTCATCATTGTCATCCACCAGGAGCAGGGACACCATTTTGCCGTTGCGCTTGGAGGTCTTAATGGAAAAAACCCCTTTTCCGCCCCGGGTCTGGGATCTGTATTCATCCGTAAGCGATCGTTTCCCGAATCCATTTTCAGTAACGGTCAGAAGAGTGTTTTGCGATCCCAGCACTTCCATCCCCACCACCTTTGCCCCCGCATCGATCCTCATTCCCCGGACTCCCATGGAACTCCGGGCCGTATCACGGACATCTTCCTCATGGAACCGGATGACCTTACCGCCATCGGAGCCAAGAAACACATCCATATTTCCGTCCGTGATGCGGGCAGCAATCAATTCATCCCCCTCGGCCAGTTTCACCCCGATAAGCCCGCCGGATCTGGGCCGGGAATAATCCATCAGATCGGTTTTCTTGACCCTTCCCAGTTTTGTGGCCATGACCACATATTTATTTTCCACAAATTCATCCACGGTCAGGACCGTGGCCAGTTTCTCACCCTCATCAAAATTCAACAGATTTACAATGGCCTTTCCGAGGCTTGAACGCCCGGCCATGGGCAATTCATAGACCTTGGACTGGTAGACCTTGCCGAAATTAGTGATGAACAGGAAGGTGGCATGGGTGGAGGCAACAAAAAGGTGTTCCACAAAATCATCGGTTTTGGTTCCCATGGCGGTTTTGCCTTTGCCTCCCCGGTGCTGGCTGACATAGAGGGTCACCGGATTCCGCTTGATATATCCGCTTCGGCTCACCGTCACCACCATATCTTCTTCGGTAATCAGATCTTCTATACTGATTTCGGCAGAGCTTTCAACAATCTCGGTCCGTCTTGCATCTCCGAATTCCTCATCCAGTTCCTTGAGTTCATCCTTGATCAGGCCCCGGACCACTTCATCACTGGAAAGGATCTTTTTAAACCATTCGATATCCTTTAACAGGGCCTCGTATTCACTGATTATTTTTTCCCTTTCAAGCCCGGTCAGCCTCTGAAGCCGCATATCCAGGATGGCCTGGGCCTGGATGGCCGTCAGTTCGAAAGTGGACATGAGGCCGTTTTTGGCTTCTTCCGGGGAACGGGCCGCCCGGACCAGGGCCACCACCTCATCCAGGTGGTCCAGGGCGATTTTTAATCCTTCCAGGATATGGGCCTTTTCCTCGGCTCTTTTCAGGTCAAACCGGGTCCGCCGGACAATGACGGTTCTGCGGTGGCTGATAAAATGATTCAGGATCTCTTTTAAGGTCAGCAGTTGGGGCCGGTTATTGACCACGGCAAGAAAAATGATACCGAAACTGGTCTGGAGATTGGTGTGTTTATAGAGCTGATTGATCACCACTTCGGGCATCTGGTCCTTTTTAAGCCCGACCACCATGCGCATGCCGTCCCTGTCGGATTCATCCCTGACAAAGGAGGCCCCGGTAATGACCTTGTCCCGCATGAGTTCGGCGATTTTTTCAACCACCTTTGCCTTGTTGACCTGGTAAGGCAATTCCGTCACCACAATGCTTTCCTGGCCGGTTTTTTTATTTTCCTCCACTTCCACCTTGGCCCGGAGGGTAATAATACCCCGGCCGGTGCTGTATGCCTCATGGATCCCCTTGGTTCCATAGATATGGCCATAGGTGGGAAAATCCGGGCCCGGAATAAATTCCATGAGACCGCTGATATCCGTGGAAGGATTGTCGATGAGATGAATAAGGGCCGTGACCACTTCCCTGACATTGTGGGGTGGAATATTGGTGGTCATGCCCACGGCAATACCGGAAGACCCGTTCACCAGCAGGGCGGGAAATCTTGTGGGCAGCACCGAGGGTTCTTCAAGGGTTTCATCATAATTGGGAACAAAATCAACGGTTTCTTTTTCAAGATCCGCCAGCATCTGGTGGGCGATCTTGCGCATCCGGATCTCCGTATACCTCATGGCGGCCGGGGAATCCCCGTCCACGGACCCGAAATTTCCCTGCCCGTCCACCAGGGGATACCGCAAGGAAAAATCCTGGGCCATGCGGACGATGGTGTCATAGATGGCCGAGTCCCCGTGGGGATGATATTTACCCATGACATCACCGACGATGCGGGCGGATTTCTTATAGGGCTTGTTCCAGTCGTTGCGGACCTGTTGCATGGCATAGAGGGAACGCCTGTGAACCGGTTTCAGCCCGTCCCGGACATCGGGCAGGGCCCTTCCGATAATAACGCTCATGGCATATTCGAGATAGGATTGTTTCATCTCCTTCTCAATACTGGTCACATTGGTGTCTTTATTCTCTGTCAAAATGAATGCTCCAATTTTATTACTGTATTAGTCTTACGCTTTATTATTTTTCCCGGGCTCAACCATACCCTGAAAACTTGAAAAATAGATATCTGCAAGGGTTAGAAACAGGGTGGCAATCAAGGGGCCGTAAATAATCCCGAGAATTCCGTAGGCTTTCAACCCGCCGATAATGGCAAAAAATACGATCAACGGGTGCATGCTGACCCGGTCTCCCACGATTTTGGGCTTGAGCATATATTCTATCCCCCAGGAAAGGACGCCATAACACACAAGGACAAAAAACCCTGTCATGACCTTTTGTTTCAGCATCAGGATGACGGCCGTGGGAACCAGGACCGCCCCTATTCCCACAATGGGCAGAAAGGCCAGGAACCCCATGATAACCCCCCAGAGGAAGGGGGAATTCAAGGCCAATCCCCAGAACAGCAAACCGCCTGCCACGCCCTGGATCAAGCCGCAGATCCCGTTGCCGATCAGGACCGCACCGGACATGCCCATGAATTTTTCAAAAAGCCGGGCATCATGTTCATCGGGCAGAGGGGACAGGTCATGCAGATATTTGATAAGTTTTTCCCCATCCAGAAACAAATAGAAGACTACAATCATCATCAGGCAAAAATATACCACCAAACCCAACAGATTGGAGGTAATGAACCTGGCCTGCTCAAACAGGGAAAAACCCACCACCTTTCCCAGTTCCGAGATGGGGTTGATGAGTTGATCCCAGGTAATGACGATATCAATTCCGGTGCCGGCCAGAAATGCATTGAGCCGATTCAGGATATCGGTATTTTCCAGAAGGTTTTTCAATTGATTTGAAAATACGGCGTCCCTTGCCATCGCATAGAGATCAAAGGCTTCTTTGGAAAGAATCCCTAAAAAAAAGACCACCGGAATGAAGATGACAAAAAAAATCAGGGCGCAGGTCAGAATGGATGCGGTTTTAGCCGGTAATTTTCTTGAAAAAAGCCTGAAAATCGGGTTAAAAATTCCCGTGGAAACAATCCCGAGGATGATAACGGCAAAAAAAGGGGCCATGAGCTTGCCTGCAAGGAAAATTGCAATGCAGAACAGCGCAATAAAAAAAACAAAGACCGCTTTTGGGGAAATATTTTGCTCCACGGGGTCACCACTTTATCCGTCAAAGGCCTGGGGATTGAAAAGGACAAAACCATGTAAAGCCGTATTATGCTGAAAACCCGCACAATACGGCTTTACATTTATCAAACGATCATCTTTTTTTAGTTTCTGATCAAACCCAGGGCCACCAGAACAAGAAGCGCTTCAAATATAATAACCTGAACAAAACTGCCAAAAAAATGATAGGTGATCCCGCCGCCGACAATGGCCGGAACCGCTGTGTAAATCAGTATGCCTAATTTCCTGGGAATATCCATGATACAACACCCCTTTATGCATTTTATTTCAAAGGTTTAACGCCTGTAAAAATTATAGTTTTCATACCATTTTAATGCATCCAAGTAAAGGACAAACTTATCTTTCGATGATCATTGCCATTCCCATGCCGCCACCGATACACATGGAGATCAGACCTGTGCTATAGCCTTTTCGTTTCATCTGGTGAATGGCAGTCACCATCTGTCTTGCCCCGGTGCAGCCGATGGGATGACCAATGGAAATACCGGACCCGAGTTCATTGGGTTTATCCACATCGATCTTCAATTCCCTCATGCAGCCGATGGCCTGGGCCGCAAAGGCTTCGTTCAGTTCGATGAGATCAATGTCACCGATGCCCATGCCGGTCTGTTTCAAAACTTTCCGGATGGCCGGCACAGGCCCGAGGCCCATATAAGCCGGGTCAAGACCGCCGGAAGCAAAGGCTTTGATCTTTGCCAATTTTTCAAGGCCCAGGCTGTCTGCTCGTTCCTCAGACATGAGAAGAACGGCTGCCGCCGCATCATTGATGCCCGAGGCATTGCCGGCGGTCACGCTGCCGCCTTTTTTAAAGGCCGGAGCCAGCTTGCCGAGCTTTTCCATACTGGTCTGCATGGGCCGTTCGTCTTTGTCCACAATGATATCCCCTTTCCGGGATTTGATGACCACGGGAATGATTTCCTTGGCAAAGGTTCCGTCGTTGACGGCGGCAAAGGCCCTGTTGTGGCTGAGCAGGGACAGTTGATCCTGTTCCTCCCGGGTAATCCCGTATTTTTCAACAATATTTTCAGCCGTCAGGCCCATGTGGTAGCCGTAGAAAATCTCATACAATCCGTCAAAGACCATGAGGTCGTGAACCGGGCCGACGCCGGTCAGTTCCATCCGGTGGCCCCATCTGGCCTTGGTCAGGGCCATGGGCGCGTTGCTCATGCTTTCCTGTCCCCCGGCAATGATGACCTCGGCCTGGCCCGCCATGATGGCCTGGGCGCCCAGGGCAATGGCCTTCAGGCCCGACCCGCAGATTTTGTTGATGGTAAAGGCGGCGCTCTGTCTGGAGATGCCTGCCCCGATCATGGCCTGGCGGGCCGTATTCTGCCCCTGCCCTGCCTGGAGCACATTGCCCATGATGACCTCATCCACAAATACCGGGGTCAGGGATTCATCATAATCATATCCTTTTTTCTCAAGGTCGATCATGCCCTGGTCTTTTAAAGTATCCGGCGAGAATTCTTTCTGGGCGTCATTCACCGCCGGTTTCAACCCGGCCCGTTTCAACACGTCTTTCATGACATAGGTTCCCAGCTCAACCACCGGAACATCTTTTAAGACACCGCCAAAGGAACCCACAGCCGTTCTGACACCACTGACAATCACTACGTTTTTCATTTAAAGCCTCCATCCATATTGATTTTTTCATTATTAACAGTTACATTTTAACTATAAAATAAAATCAATAACAAAGAGCCGGACAAAAAACAAGGACTTATCCATGTGTTTAATCCTGTTTGGATATAAAATGTCAAAAGCTTTTCCCCTGGTCCTGGGGGCCAACCGGGATGAATTTTACCGGCGGCCCACGGCTGCCATGCATTTCTGGGAAGACCCGCCCGGCATCCTTGCCGGAAAAGACCTGGAACAGGGCGGCACCTGGTTCGGCATCGGCAAAAACAGGACCTTTGCCGCCCTTACCAATTACCGGAACCCGGCCGCCTTAAAGCCCAAGGCCCCTTCCCGGGGGGAAATCATCCCGGATTTTCTCAGGTCGGAACAATCACCGGAACGCTTTATCCGGGATTTCACATCCAAAGCCGACGCCTACAAAGGGTTTAACCTGATTTTGGGAAACCCGGACCGTCTTTTCTGGTTCACCAACCTTACCTGCCACATTGAAGAAATCGGTCCCGGCATCCATGGGATTTCCAACCGCTTTCTCAACACGCCCTGGCCCAAGGTGGAATCCGGGAAAAAAGCCCTGGAAAACTTGATCCAAGGACCCGTCACACCGGATCAGCTTTTTTCCATCCTGAAGGATTCGACTGTTCCCGACGACCCAAGCCTTCCCGACACCGGTGTCGGCCTGGAATGGGAAAGAGTTTTGTCCCCCCTGTTTATCGAGAGCCCCACCTATGGCACAAGGTCCTCCATTGCCATGCTTGTGGATAAAAAAAACAATATCAATATCACGGAAAGGACCTATTCCGCCGGAATTAGGCTGGAACAAAGGGACCGCCGTTTCCTCATCCCCGGCTGACACCGGACCTGAAAAAGGATATCATATGGAACCGAATGTTGTTGTTGCCGGCTGGGGCCAGGTCCTCCAGCCCAAAGATCTGAACCGGGACCCCCGAGACCCCCTGGGACTCATGCAGGAGGCCTCCCGGCAAGCCGCCCGGACGGCAGGATCTGAAACCCTTCTGTCCCGCCTTGACGGGGTAATGGTGGTCAGGACCCTGAGCCGGCATTATCCGGACCCTGCCAAACAGCTTGCCCAGGCCCTGGGAGCCGTGCCGAGATTCACCCA
>CAZAHK010000077.1:6144-18576 GCA_964484555.1 uncultured Desulfobacula sp. | reverse complement strand
CACAATTTGTATTGTGTATGAATAAAACATCAAGAGAACCATAGACGGCGTTATCCGTTTTGCGAACCGATAACGCCGTCAATGAGTTTTACAAGCTATCTTATTTTATTCCATAGAAAAAATAAATCATGGTCAGCTCAACAGTAAGGAAAAGAACCGTCATGATACCCCCTGCCTTTGCATAATCCACAGTCCTGTAGCCGCCGGGCCGCATGACAAGGGCATTAACCTGGTGTGTGGGCAAAACAAAGCTGTTGGAAGCGGAAAGACCCACCACCAGCGCCGCCATCCTGGGATCGCTACCGGCCATGATGGCCATGTTCATGCACAGGGGCACCAAAAGCACCGTGGCCCCGACATTGGAAATCACCAGGGTGAAAAAGGTGGTCATGATGCCGATCACCGTGAGAAGCAGGATGGGGGAAGGGGTCCCGATGAATCCCAGAACGGTCTGGGCAATGAAGGCCGCGGTCCCGCTTTTTTCAAAGGCAATGCCCAGGGGAATCAGCCCGGCCAGGAGAAAAACCGTCATCCAGTCCACGGCCCCATAGGCCTCGTCAATGGTAAGAACCCCGGTGATGATCATACCCAGGGCGCCTGACATCAGCGCCACGGACAAGGTGGTATCGAAAAGAATGACCTGAAGCAGGGCAACGGCAAACCAGGCAACCGCCAGGACAGCTTTCTGGGGACGAAGGATTTCTCCCTCCAGAGGGGATGCAAAAATCAGAGCCCTGGGCTGGGGGCGGTTTTTCAGGATATGGAATTTTTCCCAGGGGCCCTGGAGCAGGAGGGTGTCCCCCATGCTCAGACGGATATTGGTGAGACCGCTGTAATATTTTTTGTTGTCTTTGAACAGAACCAGAGGGTTTAATCCGAAAAGCTCTTTAAAATCGACTTCATTCAGGGTTTTGCCGATGAGTTCGGACCTGGGGGAGACAACGACTTCCGCCATACCTGCATTGGTATTGGCCAGGGAATCGGCAAAAGTGTCAAGGGTATCCTTTATTGTCCAGCCATATTCCCTGGCCAGTTGTTCAATGTTTTCCCTTTTGCCGACCACGGCCACATCATCATTGAGGGAAATAGATTCATAACTATGGGGTACATGGTTGGTGGTCCGGTTGGAAGGGGAGCTGATAGCGATGACCGTTACCAGGAATTTGGGACGGATATTCAGATCATCCAGGATTCCTGTCAGTCCTTTTCCTTCCGGCACATGCAATTCTACAATATTGTTCACACCCTGATATTCCTTGATCAACATTTCCGAAGCGCCCTTATTGAACTGACCGGTATTGGCAGGAAGTATCCATTTGCCGAAAACCACAAAATAGATGAGGGCGGAAAGCGTCAGGCAGATCCCGATGGGCGTCTGGGTAAAAAGGCCGAAGGGTTCCAGCTTCTGTCCGCCCACCACCATGAGATCGTTCAGAATAATGGTGGGACTGGCCCCCACCAGGGTGATGGTGCCGCCGATAATAGCGCAGAATCCCATGGGCATCAATACCCTTGAGGTGGGGATTCCCAGGCGTTTGGATATTCTCTGGGTAACGGGCATGAACAGGGCCGCCGCTCCGATATTCTGCATCATGCTGGATATGGTGCCCACAGCTCCGGCAATCAGAAGAATGACCTTGCTTTCACTGTTGCCGGCCAAGGCCATGATAGGTTTGGCCACTTTATTCATCACCCCGGTCTTATCAAGGCCTGCGCCGATGATAATAACGGCAATGATGGAACAGACCGCATTGCCGGCAAGACCTGAAAAGGCCTCCTTGGGGGTAACAAGACCCAATATGGGTAAGAGGACCATCATCATGATCCCCACCACATCCACCCTGACCCATTCAAAAATAAACAAACAGATTACAAAAACAAGGACGATCATGGTCATCATCATTTCAGGCGTCATTTACAATATTCTCCATTCAATAGTCATCATCAAATTTTCTCCTTTACCGGTGCAGGGTGACAAGACGGCGCCCCCTATTTTTTATTCTCATTCCGAAAAAAATAACAAAGCACACTGACTGCAAGGATCAACACAATTCCTAAAATAAACTGGGTATTCATCATCACTCCTTAATTCATGGAATAGACACAGAGACGCTGGGCAATCCGTTTCTCATTCCCAACCACTCCCCTTGCCCTGGCCGGTTCCTTATTTTCAGAAATAATAAACTCGATTTCACCGCATTCCTTTGCAACGGCGGCAATGGCATGATCCATATCTGAAAAATGAACGGTATGGGCAAATTTAAGACCCTGCTCAACGGCTTTGGAACGAAAGACTTCTACATTCCGGGCCGAGGTTTCTTTAAAATCTGCAAATAATTTATCATGGGTGGTTGAAAAAAACTCGGTGAGATCATGGGTGATATTGGCGGCATTGACTGCGATGATGCCGTAATTCATCCGGCCGGCCATCTCCAGGGCATAGGACATCATATCATCGGAAAATCGGCTCTCATGGGTGGCGACCACAACGTTCCGGCCATTGTTTTCTGCGCAGGTCAGGGTTGCCTGATTCTGATTCCGGATACCGGCCTCGGAAAAGGTGATGGCTTCCTGGTAATCATCCACCTTTTTATTAAATATCCGAAATTTTGTTTTCAATGTATTTAAAAATGCCATAATTATTCTCCTTTAAATGGTTATTATCTTTTTCCCGCCTTATATTGAGCAAAAGACATACCAAGCCAAGAAACCCATTGAAAACAGAGGGCATTTCATATGATTCGGCAAAAGAGAGAGATCCGAATGGGCCTTTGTTTTGTTTCACAATGCAACCCCAATATCAAAGAGAGTAAATTCGCCTTTAACAAAGGGGTGTTAGACGATATTGCACTTGACAATACAATGTTACGATTTGCAACGAATTTTATTTTTTTTATTTTAAATTCAATGGATTATCAATTATTGAAGTTCGAAATCCCAGGGTTTTTCCTTGACTTCCCGAAAAACCAGGGGTAGATTTCCGGCAGTTAAAATATGAGGCAAGCCCAATGAAACGTTTCTTTAAAAAAGAATCCGAGCAGGAAGATCCGACAGGCGAAATTGATGAATTAAGGCAGGCTGTTCTGGACATCAAAATGCCTGAATCCGTCGAGCCCATTGTTCTCAAGGAAGTGGACCGGCTTTTCAAAATCAGCCCGTCTTCGGCGGAATATACCATCGGCATCAATTATATTGATTATCTGACCACCCTTCCCTGGAATCGTTTCACCGACGACAACCTGGACATGGACCGGGCCGAAGCCATTCTCAACAAAGATCATTACGGTCTGGATGAGATCAAGGAAAGAATTTTGGAGCATCTGGCGGTGCGGCAAATGAAGCTGTCCGTAAAAAATTCCGTCCTGATTGTGGATGACGAAAAAATGACCCGCATGAACCTGTCCCATGTCCTTTCCAAGGAGGGCTATGCGGTTGAAACGGATTCGAGCGGCAGTGACGCCTTGAAAAGACTTGCAAAGAAACATTTTGACCTTGTCATCACGGATCTTAAAATGGACAAGGTGGACGGGCTCATGCTGCTGGACACCATTAAAAAAAACAGTCCGGCTACCGAAGTTATTATCATCACCGGCTATGCCACGGTTCTGACCGCCGTTGATGCCATCAAACGAGGCTCTTTCCATTTTATAGCCAAGCCCCTGAAGCTGGATGAAATCCGATCCACCGTGAAAAGCGCCCTGTCCAAGAAAACCGGGATGAACCATTCAAAAAGCCCGGTCATTTGTTTCACCGGCCCTCCCGGAATTGGAAAAACCTCCCTTGGACAATCCATTGCCCGGAGCCTGGAACGTAAATTTGTCCGGATATCCCTTGCCGGCATGAAAGATGAGGCAGATATCCGGGGCCATAGACGATCTTATGTCGGTGCGCTTTCAGGCCGGATCATCCAGGGGATCCGGCGCGTGGAATCCGGCAACCCGGTCTTCATGCTGGATGAAATCGATAAAATCGGCCAGGATTTTAAGGGAGACCCGGCCTCGGCCCTGCTTGAAGTCCTTGATCCCCAGCAGAACTCCCAGTTCATTGATCATTATCTGGATGTCCCCTATGATCTTTCCAGGGTCATGTTCATAGCAACGGCCAATACCGTCAGCAGGATCCCCCGGCCCCTTCTCGACCGATTTGAAGTCATTTCCATGTCCGGATATACGGTGGATGAAAAGGTTCATATTGCAGAAAGGCATTTGATCCCAAAGGCCATTGAGGATTCGGGCCTCACCCGGTTTTCCCTGAAATTCACCGAAGAATCGCTTCGAAAGATGATCCGGGAGCATACCCGGGAGGCAGGGCTAAGGGAATTTGAAAGAAAAATTTTTTCCGTCTGCCGGAAAATTACCCGGAAACTCGGGAAAAACACCATAGATCCGGATGCTCTGCAGATCACACCAAAAGCTGTGGAAGAACTGCTGGGTCCAAGCCAGTACCATTTTGAAATTGCAGGCGCCAAGGACAGGATAGGTTGCTCAACCGGTCTTGCCTGGACCGAAACCGGGGGTGAAATCATCTTTGTGGAAGCAACCAAAATGATGGGCACCAATCGGCTGATTTTGACCGGGTCCCTGGGGGATGTCATGAAGGAATCCGCCCAGGCCGCCTTGAGTTATATCCGGAGCAATACCCAAACCTTCGGGCTTGCCGAGGATTTCTTCCACCAGCAGGATATTCACATCCATGTCCCGGCCGGCGCCATTCCCAAAGACGGTCCATCGGCAGGCCTCACCATTGCCGTCTCGCTCTTGTCGCTGCTCAAGGGCAGGCCCTGCAGAAGGGATACGGCCATGACCGGGGAACTGACCTTAAGCGGAAGAATTCTTCCTGTGGGCGGTATCAAAGAAAAGCTTCTGGCTGCAAAAATGGCCGGCATCAAGACCGTTATTTTCCCTTTAAAGAACAAGGGGGAACTGTCAACCCTTCCCGATGATCTTAAAAACGATATTCATATCATCACGGCCGGCGAACTGGACGAAATCCTGGATCTGGTCCTGAAAGACGGATAGGCTGTCGAAAACCTTTAACCTTTAAGGGGCGGGTTTTGGTCCGCCTTGTGAAGTCTTCACAAGCACAAGGGGAATCCGCAGTTTCTTTTTTATGGTTTCAATGGTCGAAAGGGAATGCCCTGATCTGCCCGGTTGATCCGTTGAGGGATCAAAAATCGCCAACACAATATCCTGATGATCGTCAATATAACGGGGCAGATCTTTTTCAAGACTGCTGTTGCTGGCGGTCACTTCAAGCACCACCCGGGCATGACCGGCCTTGATCAGTTCATTTAAGGAATCCGATACCCGGGGCGAGAATTCCTTCCCCATCCCGGGCAAGCCTTCTTCTGCAAAGGCAACCTCTGCAAATGAATCTTCAAGCAGTTTACCCAGGCGCCCCACCTTTTTTTTTGTGACCGAGAGGCATCGGGTGAGGTGTTCCTCTTTAACAAACTGAAGAATATTCAGGTCTGCCTGGATTCTTCTGCAAAGTCCCACAGCATATTGAAAAACCGAGTCCGTGGGAATATTACCATCGATGGCCAGTAGGACTTGTTTCATATGTCTTACCTCTTATCGGCGCAATTATAACTGCATCCTGGGCCGGTTTTCCCCCTGGCGGGTGAGGTCTTTTCTGGAATTTTTTTGATTTTTCCGGTTGGTCTCCGGCTTCATTACCCATAGGGCAGATTCACGATCGCCCTTTTCAGCAAAAGTAACGGCTACCATAAGATTTTCCAATGTTTTTAACAGTCCGATGTTCATGAGTCTCTCCTTTTTCATATCTGTTGAAGGTTTAAAACATGCAAAAGCATATACCGTACCAATGGGAGAAAAAAACGGTTAACACATTGAAATATTTTACAATACAGCCTGGAAGAAAATTTATGGCACCAGTTGAAACAGGATGGATTATTTATAAAGGGCTTAATCCTGTTTCAATTTGAAATGCAGGAACATGGAATGCCTTGAATAGGATTGAATCACAACAGGTTAGACAGGTATTGCAGGATAAAAACACGGCGTTGAGAATTGCAACGGCGCTGTTTTCCGGAAAGACGATCAGCCTCCCCGGGCCTATTCCGGAGAGGCTGATCATCGGACATTTAGGCAAAGGACCGGTTGAAAAGATCTTCGATGGCTGTTCTGCCTTGATCGGAAAGGTGACGGGTGCCTGTGCCGCAAAAGGTTTTATGGGTAATGGTCGGTATTTCCTGAACCCATTCCCCCTGTTTCCAGGCATACCACTGATTGGACTCCTGATCAAAAACACTGACCGGCCGGTTGAAGAATTTGGCCAGCTCAACTCCCCAGCCCGTTCCGCCTTTAACGGTTCCGTCGGCCTGGATAAAACCCACGGCAAAAACCTGATAGCCTTTATTGACCATATGAAAAATGGTCTGAAAGACTTTCCGGATCTTATCGGCCTGGGCATACCGCCGTCCCATCCGGACCGATACAATCTCCATGCTGATATTGCCCTTGTTCAATTCCGCTTCGCTGAGCAGGGTAATATTCTTATTTCTGGAAGGGGTATGGCCTTCAAAGGAAAAATTGATTTCTTTGATCCCGAATTTTTCAGCACATTCTCCAAATGCTTCTTCGGCTCCCTTAAGTCCTCCGCTGTATAAACTATAGTCTTGATTTCCCATGATTTTTCCTCTTTTATTCATGATTTTAATAGCCGGTTGGATATCATGGTGATGATACCATGGATAACAGAATTCTGAATAGAATTATTTTCAGTCGCTTTTAAAAAAACTCGAAGCCTATATTGTCTTCGCTTCGGCCTGCTTGAGACCGAAGCTACCCCTTGCAACAAGCGACCATTTTGAACCATATTGCAAAATAGTCTTGACTATTTCTCATTTTACTGCAAAATAGTCGAAAAAGGACAGGCGATGAATCGACACCAGAAACAAATTATTCTGAAAGATCTCAAAAAAAAACTTATCTTTCTCACAGGCCCCCGGCAGGTAGGCAAAACCTGGCTGGCACTGGATATTGCCAAATCCTATTCAAAGACTATCTATTTGAACTATGATCAATTAAAAGACCGGAAAAATATTAAAAATCAGGAATGGCTCGACGATACAGACCTTCTCATTCTGGATGAAATCCATAAAATGAAGGGATGGAAAAACTTCATCAAAGGGGTTTTCGATACAAAACCCCCTACCATGGACATTCTTGTCACCGGCAGCGCAAGGCTTGAAGCGTTTCATACAGGTGGAGATTCCCTTGCCGGAAGATTTTTCAGGCATCGGATACTTCCTTTTTCACCGGCAGAGCTTTCTTTGATCGGTGAACCTGTGGATCTTGAACGGTTGATGAAATTCGGCGGTTTTCCAGAGCCTTTTCTATCCAATGATCCCATTGATTCCGACAGATGGAGAATGCAATATGTAAACGGCCTGATCCGAACCGATGTTCTCGATTTTGAAAAAATTCATGATTTCAGATCCATTGAGCTGGTGCTTGAATTATTGAAATCAAGGGTGGGCTCGCCGGTTTCATTTACATCCATTGCTCAGGATGTCGGCATATCCCCCAATACCGTAAAAAAATATATCGAAATATTTGAGTCCCTGTATATTGTGTTCAGGGTAACCCCCTATTCCAAAAATATCGCCCGTTCCATACTGAAAGAACCAAAAATTTATTTTTATGATACGGCCATGGTGGATGCAGACCCAGGAATCAAATTTGAAAACCTTGTGGCAGTCTCTTTGTTAAAACATGTTTATGCTTTGAATGATTGTCTTGGAAACTCTTGTTCCCTGAATTACCTGAGAACAAAAGACCGGGCCGAGATCGATTTCTGCATTACCGGAAAGCATGCCCCGGAACTCATGATAGAAGCCAAACTGTCCGATGACACACCCGGGAAATCCATCCTCAATTTCAACCGGCGTTATGGCATTCCGGGGATCCAACTGGTCATGACACTTAAACAGGAAAGAAAAGAAAAGAATATTGAGATCAGAAATGCCGCTCGATACCTTTCATCCTTGATGCTATAGTATACTTTGGAAATTTTTTATAATGAGGTATGTCCATGAAATTTCAGAAAATGAGCTATTCCATTCCATGGAATTTATTTTTAATCACCCTTGGCAGCATTATCACCGGTATCGGCCTCAAAGCCATAGTGATTCCCCACGGAATGATCACCGGCGGTTTTGCGGGAACAGGACTCCTGATTTACTATTACACCCAATCCCTCACACCGGGGATCTGGTATTTTATTTTGAATATTCCCGTGTTTATTGCCGGATGGATTTTCATCAGCCGAAAATTTTTATTTTACAGTCTTTACGGGACCATTGTCCTTACCCTTGTCATGGACCTGATCCCCTTTGAAATGCCGGTCAAAGACCTGATGCTGGCCGCCATTGCCGGCGGAACCGTAATCGGGGCCGGGTGCGGCATCATCTTCCGGTCCCTGGGATCTGCCGGGGGCAATGATATCATTTCCATCATGCTGAACCAGAAATACGGCATCCGCATCGGAACCTATAATTTCTGTTTTAATTTTGTCCTGTTTTTGCTCAGTTTCGGCCTCCTTGAAACGGATATGATCCTGTATTCCATGGCTATGAGTTATATCACCTCCCAGGTCCTGGAATATTTCATGACCTTGTTCAACCAGAGAAAAATGATTTTTATCATTTCCAACAGCCCGAGAAAGATAGTGAACGAAATTATCAAACAACTTAAGCGGGGCGCAACCCTGATCAAAGGGGCCGGGGCCTATACCGGGGAAGAAAAAGAGATCATTATGACCGTGGTCAACAATTACCAGATCAAACGGGTTGAAGAAATTGCCTTTAACATTGACCCGGAGGCTTTTTTAATCACGGAAAACACCTTCAATGTCCTTGGCAGGGGCTTTTCCACCCGGAAGGTGTATTAACCAGGAATTTACTCATAGGTGGTGTGGCGGCGAGGATCAAAGGCTTCCCGGATACCTTCCCCGATAAAGGTGACGCACATGAGGGTCAGCACAAGGGCCGCCGTCACCGAGGCGGCAATCCACCAGGCTTCCATATTCTGCCAGCCCTGGGATAAGAGTTCCCCCCAGGAAGGGGTCGGGGCAGGCAGTCCGAATCCAAGGTAATCCAGGGAGGTCAGGGCCACAATCCCGCCGGAAACCGCAAAGGGGGCATAGGTCACAATCACGGAAAGGGTATTGGGAATGATGTGCCGGAAAATGATCCTGGCATGGGAAGCCCCCAGGGACCGGACGGCCAGGATGTATTCTTTTTCCTTTTCCTTATAGGTCATGGTTCTCATGACCCAGGTAATGCCGATCCAACCGAAAAACGCCATGATCAGCAAAAGGATCATGAAGCTCGGGATAATAACGGACGCAATGATCATGATCACATATAAAAACGGAATATTGCTCCATATTTCAATGATTCGTTGAAAAAAAAGATCGAATTTTCCCCCGAAATATCCCATGGCGCAGCCAAGGCCTATGCCCATGGTATAATTGAGGGCCAGAAGCACAAGGGAAAAGACAATGGCGGTCCGAAACCCGTAAACCAGACGGGCCAGAATGTCCCGGCCCACATTATCGGTTCCCAGAAAATGCCTTTCCCTGAAGGAAGGGGCAAAGGGCGGATAGGCATTGATTTTCAAATCGTTTTCATAGGGATTGTAGGGAACCGGGGGCAGGATGACAAAATCCGGCCCGGCCTGGTTTTGAAATTTTTCTTTCAGATCCCGGTAGCGGGTTTCATATTCGTACCCGAGGCCGAATTCAGAGCCTTTGATCATTTTGGTATAGGTGGGAAAATAGAGCCTGCCGTTGTAATACACCAGAAGGGCCCGCGAATTGATAAAGACTTCGGCAAAAAGCGAAACAACGATCAGGAAGAGAAGCAGGATAAATGACCAGAAACTCCTTTTGATGGACCGGAACCGCCGGATCTTCTTTTTTGTGGCCGGATTGAACTGCATCATTTAAACCTCACCCGGGGATCCACCAGGGCCACACAGAGGTCCGAGAGAATATTTCCGAAAAGGAAAAGCAGGGATGAAATCACGAGGATTCCCATGACCACCGGGTAATCCCGGTCCAAGATGGATTCATAGCCCAGGAGCCCCATGCCGTCGATATTAAATACTTTTTCGATGAGAAAGGACCCGGTCAAAAGGATGGAGATATTGTTTCCGAAACTGGTGGCAATGGGGATGAGGCTGTTCTGCAGGGCATGCTTGAATACGGCCTTTTCAAAGGACTGCCCCTTGGCCAGGGCCGTCCTCACATAATCGGAAGACAGGTGGTCCATGAGGGTATTTTTCATTAAGAGGGTCATGACGGTGAAAGACCCGATGACATAGACAATGAGGGGTAGAAAAGTATGCCAAAGGATGTCTGCAAGCTTTTCAAACAGGCTCATCTCGTCAAAAAACTCGGATACAAGGCCGCCCAGGGGAAACACATCATAACGGGATGAAAAAAGGACCAGCATGAAAATCCCCGCCACCCAGCCGGGGATGGCATAGCCTGTGAAAATGAGGATGGAGCTGATATTGTCAAACCCGGTCCTGTGCCGGACCGCCTTGGCCATGCCCAGGGGAATGCAGATGCCGTAGATCATGAAAAGACTCAGGATACCGAAATACAGGGACACGGGGATCTTTTCCCGGATCATGCCCCAGACCGGGTCCTGATACCGCGTGGAGATGCCGAGATCCCCCCGGACCACCTTGGCGAGCCAGATAAGGTAACTTGTGAGCAGGGGCTTGTCAAAGCCGTAATAGGCCTTGAGTTTGGCGATCTGTTCGTCGGAAAGGGGCTGGCCTGAACCCCGCGACATGCCGGAAGCGGAACCCCCATGACCGGCCTGCATGGCCCGGGTATCGGAGATGATGCGTTCAATGGGACCGCCGGGCACAAAACGAGTGATGGTAAACACCATGACGGTGATACCGATAAAGGTCGGTATCACCAGGAGCAATCGCCTTATGAAATAGGCGGTCATGACATGGTCTGATATACCGATTCCAGGGCCGCATCCAGGTGTTCCGGCTTTGTGCCCCCGGCCTGGGCCATGTCCGGACGCCCGCCGCCGCCGCCGCCCACGATTTTAGCTGCAGCCTTGACAATATCCCCGGCCTTGTATTTTTTTGTCAGATCTTCGGTTACAACAGCTATCAGCAAGGCCTTTCCATCGGACACCGCACCCAGAAGAATAACCCCGGAACCGATTTTGGTCTTGAATTTGTCGGCAAGATCCCTGAGCTGGGAGGGGTTTTCAATATCTACCCGCTTTGCGATCACCTTGACATCATTCACCATTCTGATGTCATGATCAATATTTTCAGCGGATTTCGAGGCCATTTTTGCTTTCAGGGATTCCAGCTCTTTTTCAAGGGCTCGCTTATCCTTTAACAAGGCGTCCACCTTGGCCGCCACCTCTTCCCTGGAGCCTTTTAAAAGACCGGCTGTGGTCTCGATGAGGGCTTCTTCCCTGTGGATATAATCCAGGGCAACCTGGCCCGTGGCCGCCTCAATCCTCCGGACGCCGGAGGCAATCCCGCCCTCGGACAGGATCTTGAACAGGCCGATGTCGCCGGACCGCCCGGCATGGGTTCCCCCGCAAAGTTCACTGGAAAAGCCGCCCTGGGATACGACCCGGACCACATCCCCGTATTTTTCTTCAAACAAGGCCGTGGCCCCGGCCCGGACGGCCTCGTCCATGTTCATTTCCGTTGTTGTAACGGCATGATTTTCCCTGATCCTCAGATTCACTTCGTTTTCAATGGCCAGGAGTTCTTCCCGGGAAATGGCGGCAAAATGGGTAAAATCAAATCTGAGCCGGGTGTCCGTGACCAGGGAGCCGGATTGTTTGACATGGTCCCCCAGGACCTTTCGCAGGGCGGAATGCAGAATATGAGTGGCGCTGTGATTGGCGGCAATGGCCTGCCTTTTCCGTGCATCCACCTTCAGGACAAACAGATCCCCTTTTTTGGCCTCGCCCTTTTGGACTTGCCCTTTATGGATGATGAGTCCCGAGGGATTTTTGATGGTATCTGAAATTTGAATGGTACAATTTTCGTTTTCAAAAAGGCCGGAATCCCCGGCCTGGCCCCCGGATTCTGCATAAAAAACCGTTTTTTCCACCACGATCTCTATCTCGTCGCCGGGTCTGGCCGTCTGGATTTCCATATCCTCTTGGACCAGGATCAGAACCTTTGATTTTCCCTCCAGGGCGCCATAGCCTTCAAAGGCCGTCTTCACCCCTTCCGAGGTCAGGGCCTTATAGGCTTCGCCGATTCCGGCAAATTTTTTGACGGACCTGGATCTGGCCTTCTGTTCTTCCATGGCCAGGTTGAATCCGTCCATGTCCAGGTCAATTTTCATTTCCTTGACATGATCTCTGATGATGTCCACGGGAAAGCCGAAGGTATCATAGAG
>CAZAHK010000077.1:0-6044 GCA_964484555.1 uncultured Desulfobacula sp. | reverse complement strand
TCCAGGGTTTCCAGAAATTTCTCTTCTTCATTTTTCACCACATTCAGAATAAAGGCGGAAGATTCTTTAAGCTCAGGATAGGCCTGATCCATGATGGAAAAGACCGTTTGAACGGTCTCATGCATAAAGGGTTTGACAAGGCCGATGCTCCGGCCGTAGCGGATGGCCCGCCTCATGATGCGCCTCAGCACATAACCCCGGCCCTCGTTGGCAGGCAGAACCCCGTCACAGATGAGAAAGGCCGTGGCCCGGGAATGATCGGCAATGACCTTCATGGCCACCTCTACCTCTTTGGATGCGTGGCGTTTTTTCCCGGATAGTTCCCCGACCTTTTCCATGATGGGAACGAACAGGTCCGTATCATAATTGGTGGGCACACCCTGGAGTACGGAAATGATCCGTTCAAGACCCAGTCCCGTGTCAATGCTGGGCTTGGGCAAAGGATTCAGTTGACCCTGCTCGTTGCGTTCAAACTGCATGAAGACCAGGTTCCATAATTCCAGCCACCGGTCGCAGTCGCAGCCCACGGCGCAGTCCGGTCCACCGCAGCCGAATTCAAGGCCCCGGTCGATGTGGATCTCGCTGCACGGCCCGCAGGGGCCGGTATCCCCCATGGCCCAGAAATTGTCTTTCTCCCCCAGCCGGATGATGCGTTCCTCAGGCACCCCTTCCTGGTCCCGCCAGATATTAAAGGCCTCATCGTCTTCATGAAACACCGATACCCAGAGTTTATCCTTGTCAAAGCCGTATCCGGTGGTCAGAAGATCCCAGGCAAAGCGGATGGCCTTTTCCTTGAAATAATCCCCAAAGGAGAAATTCCCCAGCATTTCAAAAAAGGTATGATGCCTTGCCGTATACCCGACATTTTCAAGATCATTGTGTTTTCCGCCGGCCCGGACGCATTTCTGGGCCGTCACCGCAGTGGCATAGTCCCGCTTTTCATCACCGGTGAATACGCGTTTAAACTGGACCATGCCGGCATTCACAAACATGAGGGTCTTGTCGTCCCGGGGCACCAGGGAGGAAGACCGGACCGGTTGGTGGCCGTGTTTTTTAAAATAGTCTAGAAAAATTTTTCTGGCATCATTGCCTGTCATGCTGCAGCTCCTCATTCACTGATCCGTTATGCCTTGGTCTCGCCGTTTTTGCCTTTTTTAGCAGGGGTCGCCATGCCGAGTTTTTCGCGGACCCCGGTTTCGATTTTTTCAAAGATATCCGGGTTGTCCACAAGGAACACCTTGACATTTTCCCGGCCCTGGCCGATGCGCTCTCCGCCGAAGGAATACCAGGACCCGCTCTTGTCGATAAGCGCCAGATCCACCCCCATATCCAGAAGATCCCCGGTTCTGGATATGCCTTCCCCGTACATGAGGTCGAATTCCACATCCTTGAACGGGGGGGCCAGTTTGTTTTTCACCACCTTGACCTTGGTCCGGTTGCCCACGATATTTTCCCCTTCTTTGATGGGAGCGGCACGCCGGATTTCCAACCGCATGGACGCGTAAAATTTCAGGGCATTGCCGCCGGTGGTGGTTTCAGGGTTTCCATAGACCACCCCGATTTTCATTCGGATCTGGTTGATAAAAATAATGGTGGTGCTGGTTTTGCCGATGGTGGCCGTGAGTTTCCGCAGGGCCTGGGACATAAGCCTGGCCTGGAGGCCCATATGTGAATCCCCCATCTCTCCTTCAATCTCGGACCTGGGCACCAGGGCGGCCACGGAATCCACCACCATGATATCGATGCCCCCGCTGCGGACCAGCATGTCGGCAATTTCCAACGCCTGCTCCCCGGTGTCGGGCTGGGATATCAGAAGTTCGTCGCAATCCACGCCCAACCGTTTGGCATAGGCCACATCCAGGGCATGCTCGGCATCGATGAAGGCAGCGATGCCGCCGTTCTTTTGGGCTTCGGCCACGGCATGGAGGGCCAGGGTCGTCTTTCCCGAGGATTCAGGGCCATAAATTTCAATGACCCGGCCCCGGGGATATCCGCCCACACCCAGAGCCTTATCCAGGGCCAGGGACCCGGTCCGGATAACGGGAACGGCTTCAATGGGCCTGCCGCCCAGCTTCATGATGGACCCCTTGCCGAACTGCCTTTCAATCTGGTTCATGGCGGTTTGGACCGCCTTGTCCTTTTCTGAATTTTTTTCCATCCTCTTTTCTCCTAAAATAGCCCTGCTAAATATATGATTTTCAAAACAACCGCCGTCAACACCCCGGCCATCGCATCATCCAGGACAATGCCGGCCCCGCCGGAAAACTGCCGCTCAAAATATCTGACCGGCCCGGGCTTCACAATATCAAAAAACCTGAACACAAAAAAACCGGCAACAAGGGTGGACATCTGGACCGGCACCAGGGAAAAGGCCAGCATATAACCTGCCATCTCATCAATCACAATGCAGCCGGGATCCTTTTCATTGAGTATCCCGGCGGCCTTGTCCGCCAGAAAAACCGCTCCAAGGACAAATCCTACCCCGTAAACCAGATGCCAGGATACAGGCAGGATGTTCAGCACAAGGGCAAAGGGGACCCCAGCCAGGGTGCCGAAGGTTCCGGGAGCAAGCGGCAGCTTACCGGAATAAAAGCCCGTGGCCAAAAACAAAATCATTTTCTGGTATATTGTCATTGAGCCTATCTATCTTCTGTACCCTTCCCTGTCAAGTTTATATCCACGAGGACCCGGTTGTAAACCTCTTGCAGGGGAAGCCGGTTCTCCCGGGCCGCTTTTTTTACGGCTTCATACTCGGGGACAAACCGCACCCGATGATCCGGCCCCGTGATTTTTTTGACCTGGAGGATTCCCAGGGAAGTGCTGATCTCTGCCGGTTCCCGCAACAGAAAAAAGCGGTCCCATTCCCGGACCCTGACCCCGATGGAAGAGGTCTCGGTAAGAATAAGACGGACGAGGGCGTCAAGGTGCTCTTTTCGGCACAGGACTTCCACCTGGACTCCGGGCCGGTTTTTCTTCATCTGGACCGGGGTGAAACACACATCCAGGGCCTGGTTTTCCAGAAGGATGTCCATGAGATACCCTGAAATTTCAGGACTCATATCATCAATATTGGTTTTGATGACCTGGATGGTTTCTTTTTGAATGTCGGACCGATCGGCCTCTTCTGTTTTTTCACCCAGGATGATCCTCAGAAGATTAGGCAGGGAGGACCCGGTTTCTCTTTTGCCGGCCCCATAGCCGGTCTTTTGTATTTTCATCTCGGGCATGGGGCCGAAAGAGGCGGCAAGGGTGGTGATCAGGGCGGCTCCCGTGGGGGTTACAATTTCGGTCCGGGCATCGGAAGATTTCACAGGGGTGTCTTTTAATATGGAGAGCACCGCCGGAACTGGAACGGGCAAAACCCCGTGGGCGCATTTGACAACCCCTGACCCCAGGGGGACGGCGGAGGCATAGACCCTGTCAATGCCGAGGTAATCCACGGCGAGAAAGGTCCCGACAATATCCACCAGGGAATCGATCCCCCCGATTTCATGAAAATGGATGGTGTCCATGTCATGGCCGTGGATGCCGGATTCGGCCTCTGCAATTTTTTGAAAGGCAAGAAGGCAGTTGGCTTTCACTTTTTCCGGCAGGTCCGCATTTTCGATAAGGGCCCGGATATCGGTGTAATTCCGCGATATCCCCCTGCCCTCCTTGGTTTCAACAGTAAGGTTCACGGCCTTGAGATGATGCCGGAAAACCGTGTCGGCCTTTAATTGAAATCCGGTGAACACCGGGGATAATTTTTCCGTAAGCCAATCCACGGGCACGCCCAGATCCACCAGGGCGCCCAGCATCATATCTCCGCTGATGCCGGAAAACATGTCCACATAGGCGATCATCTATATGGCTCCTCCGGCGGCATGCACCTTCAGGATTTCCAGGATCAACCGGGCGGAATTTTCCATGTCCGAAAGCCGGATGGATTCGTTCAGGGTATGGACATCGGTCATGCCGGTGCCCAGGACCCCGGCCATGATGCCCTTGCTGAAAAAAATATTGGCATCGGCCCCGCCGCCGATGGTTTTGCTTGCCATGGGGATACCCAGATTTGAGGCCGCTTTCCGGGCCAACCGGATGACCTCATGGTCCTCGGGAATATGGGTGAGGGGAAAATCGTCATCCACCAGGATTTCCACCCGTGGCGTGATCTCACTGGTTTTAAATTCAAGGGCCGCATCCTCAAAGGCCTGGATCATATTTTGGGTCACGGATTTTAATTTTTCAATATCATGGCTTCGGGCCTCCCCGTGGATCTCCACCAACTCAGGGACAATATTGGTGGCCACCCCGCCCTTGATGGTGCCGATATTGCAGGTGGTTTCCGGGTCCAACCGGCCGAGCTGCAATTTTGAAATGGCCCTGGAGGCAATCAGGATGGCATTGATGCCCTTTTCCGGGGCTGCCCCGGCATGGGCGGCTTTTCCATGAATCCTCACCCTGATTTTGTTGGCCGCCGGAGCCCGGGTCACGATCCCTTCCGTATCGGTGGAATCCAGGATATACCCGAATTTGGACTCCATCAAACCATAATCAAAATGCTTGGCTCCCAAGAGGCCGATTTCCTCACAAACCGTGAAGATGATCTCAACGGGAGGGTAATCCATTTTATTTTCAAGAATGGTCTCCATGACCTCAAGGATGATGGCCAGGGCTGATTTGTCGTCGGACCCCAGAATGGTGGTCCCGTCACTCCGGAACACCCCGTTCTCAAACTGAACCTTTATGCCCTCGCCCGGCCCCACCGTGTCCATGTGCCCCGATAAAAACAAGGGGGGAACAGCCGCGGTTCCCTTGAACTTGGCCACCAGGTTGGAGCAATTTCCCCCCACCTTTTCCCCGGCCGAATCATAACAGACCCGGGCGCCCATGGCGGTTAATATTTTTTCAATCTCCACGGCCACATCCCGTTCCCGCCGGGAAAGAGAATCGATTTCGCAAAGGGTGGTGAATCTTTGGGCCAGTCTCTGTGAATTAATCATTGCATATCCTTACGTAAATATCCTTACTGCTTCGCAACCAAAGTCCGTTTTAATATAAATCAAAGGGCTATTTATACTAAATTTTATTTTTTTATTCCATACCTAATTCGAAGAAAGACCGGTATTGTGGGGATTTGATTTCGACTGAATCTCCTTTATAAATTCCGTTTCACAAAAATTTTGATTGGGATGATGGTTGTTGATCCTGAGAAATTATGGATTTTTACCGTTTTTCCAGAGTTCATATTCGCTGATATCAATCATATCGTTCCAATAAAACGGCATATCCCTCTGTTTCAACTGTGTGCCTTCGGCAGGTGTGCATAATAGATTTTTTTTTTGGCCGGGGAGCATGCATGAAATGAAATCTCCGGCTGCCAGGACCAATCAAGGGGCCTTTGCTTTATAGTTCCAGGGCATCGCACATCTGGATCGGCGGCAGACTGTGGGCATCTCTTTTCCGGTAAAGGTCGGTGATGTTTTCACCGGCATGATTCCGGCTGGTATAAAACAGAGCGATCTTTTTGTCATGATCGATCCGGAAGATGATGCCCGTGGTGATGATTCCGGTTCTTTGTTCAGTTGCTTTGTCCTTAGTTTTCTTTCACCAGGGACATAATTTTCATGGTGGGATCATATGCGGTCCCGCAAGGCTTTGGTCTTTCGCCAATCCATGAAAATCATCTGTACTTTTTGCAGTACAAATGTTTGGTCGGTTGTCAATGGCTGTTTGTTCATCGGTTTCTCCCTTTGCAAGGTTCATGATGGAACCGATAGTAACACCCTGGGATGATTCTTTCACGCACGCCTGCCGAAGGGACACCACTTTCCGTAGAAGTATCAGGCGTTAAAGGTAATTGCCTCCTACCCAGTGTGGCTGCCTCATATGAGATTTCTGTTCATCAGGCCAGTTTTTGCTTACAGCTTCCTTCAGATTCTACCTCACGGTAGACACCCTTGCCGTTCAGCTAACCCCCATGCCCTGGCGGACACAACAAAGCATGAACCACTTGAAAAAATGGAGGAATGGTCATAACTATCTAATTTTTTTATCTACCACAA
>CAZAHK010000076.1:0-18588 GCA_964484555.1 uncultured Desulfobacula sp. | reverse complement strand
TATTCTCTTTCATCTTGCGAAGTTCGGAAGCTTATGATAAGGTTTTTCCGAATAAGGGCAAACGGGCAACGGGTATGGATACCCAGAAATCATAACCATGAGCTATTAATGATAGATCTCCCCCATATTCGTATTGGACATCTGAAAATTTTTGATCACTTGATTTTAGGTGTGGCCCATCTTCATCTGGAGCAGCAGTCCGGGAGCCTCTCCCGGTCAATCCTTGAACCCGTGTCCATGAACGCCTGGCAGCCGGTTTCCGAAAGCCTTTTAGACCAGGACATCGACGGTGCTTTTATCCCGGCTCCCCTGGCCATGGATCTCTTTGCATCGGGTCTTGATATAAGGCTGCTCATGTTTACGCACCGGGCCGGGAGTGTCATCCTAAAAAGCAGGGTCTCGGATATTAAAACTTTGGACGGATTTAGGGGAAAAATCGTCCTTGTACCGGCTGAATTCTCCATTCAGAATATGTTTCTCCACCGACTGCTGTCCTCGGCCGGGCTCAGCTTTGGGGCCCATGATCAGAAAACCGTGGATGTGGTCCGCGAAATCGTTCCTTCTTATCTGATGGCAGACATGGTCGCCGCCGACACGGATCAGGATATCGCCGGCTTTGCTGTTGAAGAACCCTTTGGCAGCGTGGCCGAAGAAAAGGGTCTGGTCCGGAGAATCTGCACCACGGGCAGTTTGTGGAAAAACCATCCCGGTTCCGTCTTTGTCCTTAAACGATCCTTTATTGAAAATTATCCTGAGGCTGTAAAAGAAATTATATCCTTATTTGTCCGGACGGCCGGATGGATTGAAGAAAACAAAAACGAGGCGCTTTTGTCCGTGGCCCAAGTTTTTTTAGGACAGGACAGGGAAATGATCCGTCCCATCCTTTTTAAAACCGATTTGACCTATGATATCCCCCTTCTGGTTCCCGACCCGGAAGCACTGAACATCATTCAGGAGTATATGTCCGGCGCCATGGGCGTCATGACGGCCGGCATTGATGTAAATCACCTGATCGACAGATCCTTTATCTTAGAGATAGTATCGGAAAATCACATTGAAAATACAAATTGAACAGATCACCAAAACTTACAAAAAATCGAAGACCTCTGATCATATTGTATTAAAGGATATCTCCTTTTCCATTGAGCATGGTGATTTTATCATTATCCTGGGAGAATCCGGATGCGGGAAGACAACCCTGTTGAATCTCCTGGCCGGACTTGAATTGCCCTCATCGGGAAAAATCCTTGTGGACGGCCAGGAAATCACCGGTCTTCACCCTTCCCGATCCCTGCTCTTCCAGCAGCCGACGCTGATACCATGGCTCACGGTAAAAGAAAATGTGGCCTATGGGTGCAACCTCAGGGGGGACACAGAGAATCTGGACTACAGGGTCAACCAGTTTCTGGAAATTATGGGGATCGCCGGATTCGCCGATGCCAGACCCAATCAACTGTCTCTGGGCATGGCCCAGAGGGCCTGCCTTGCCCGGGCCCTCGTGGGACACCCCGATGTCCTCCTCCTGGATGAGCCCTTTGCTTCCCTGGATACCTTTACCCAGGCCCATATCCAGGAAGAACTGGTCAATCTATGGCTTTCCGAACAATTTACCGCCGTCTTTGTCACCCATGATATTGACGAAGCCATCCGGCTGGGAAACAAAATCATTCTTCTTTCAGGAGAACCAGCCAATATAACGGATATTTTTGAAATCACGGACCCCTATCCAAGGGACCGGAACAATCCGAAATTTAAGGAAATCCGCGTCAAAATACTGGACCGTTTCAAAAATGCATACCTGGCCAAAAGGAGTCTTTTATGATGAAAGACCACAGCCCATCCGGCTCGCGCCGGCAATTTCTGAAAACTGCGGCCCTGACCTGTTCCGGACTTTTTCTGCCCAGGATGCGACCGGCCTTTGCCGCATCTGAAACCTTGAGGATCGGATATCTTCCCATTACAGACGCCACCCCTCTGCTTGTGGCCTATGGGCTCGGTTATTTTTCCGACGAAGGCCTGGCCGTTGAGAAACCGGTTATGGTCAGATCCTGGGAAATACTGAGCGAATCTTTCCTGGCCAATAAATTTAATTTCACCCATATGCTCTTTCCCATCCCCATGTGGATGCGGTATAAGCAAAAAATCCCGGTTAAGGTTCTTGCCTGGGATCATACCAACGGAAGCGCTATCACCGTGAGAGGCGATTCCGACATTTACGGGTTCAAAGATCTGGGCGGCAGACAGATTGCCGTCCCCTACTGGTATTCCATGCATAATCTGATCCTTCAGATGGGAATCCGGTCCCAGGGATTGACTCCTGTTATCAGGCCCCAGTCTGCCAAACTTGAAAAAAACGAAGTCAACCTTTTCATCCTTCCGCCTCCGGACATGCCCCCGGCTCTTCTGGGGAAAAAAATCGACGGCTATATTGTTGCCGATCCCTTCAACGCCCTGGCTGAAATCAAATTCAAGGCCAGAATCATGAGATTTTCCGGCGATATCTGGAAAAATCATCCCTGCTGTGTTATTGTCGCCCATGAAGACTTTATCCATAAAAATAAAAGCCTGGTCCAAAAGGCCATGAACGCCCTTGTCCGGGCCCAGGACTGGTGTATCCGCAATCCTGGTGAAACCGCCCATCTCCTCAGCCGGGACGGTGAGGGGTATCTGCCGTTTCCCAAGGAGGTATTGGCCCGGGTATTTGAACATCCGAAACCTGATCAACTGGTTCATCCGGACTGGAATACGGCGCGAATCGGATTTCAGCCGTTCCCCTTTCCATCGGCCACGAAATTTATCGTTGACCAAATGAAACAAACCCTTGTGGAAGGGGACACCTCGTTTCTTAAAGAATTGGACACGGCAACAGCAGCAGCAGACCTGGTGGATGAGACCTTTGTCGGCAAAGCCCTGGACGAGATGGGCGGACTGAAAAGATTTTGTCACTGCGATATTGAAAAACCCTATACAAGGGAAGAAACCGTTGAAATCAATTAATCGATTCATATACAGAGACCCCAGACAGGTGGGCTTGAACGCTGTTTTCGGCAATCGTGATTTTGGCTGGAAATATGAAATGATCGGCCTTGTCGGTTTTGCCTGCCTCTGGATACTGGTGGCGGGTTTTCTTTTTACAAGGCCTGAATTTTCCCGGTTTAACGGATTCTTACCCGGCCCCACCTTCAAGGCGTTGATGGCTTCCACCCAGGAAAGCAGATTCTGGATATCCGTATTTGCAAGCCTCAAAAGAATCCTCATTGGAATAGGCATTGCCGCCTTCATGGGGGTTCCCATCGGTATTCTGGTGGGTTTTTATCCCCGGTTCAGAGGCCTTTCATACTCTCCGATTCAATTTGTCAGAATGATCAGCCCGCTTTCCTGGATGCCCATTGCCATTCTTTTATTTGCAAGTTTTGAATCCGCCATCTATTTTTTGATTGTAATGGCAACAATTTGCCCTATAATACTCAACACAGCCATTGGCGTTTTGAATATTAACCCCCAATGGATTAAAATGGCGCTGAACCAGGGAGCAAATAATTTTCAACTCATAAAAACCATTATCATCCCGTTTTCTTTGCCTTATATGCTGACAAGTCTTCGCCTGGCCCTGGGGGTCGCGTGGATTGTCCTTGTCCCGGCCGAATTTTTAGGAGTATCCAGCGGGCTTGGATATCTGATCAATGATGCCAGGGATACAATGGAATACGACAAACTCATGGCAATGATTATTGCCATCGGTGTTCTTGGCTTTTCTCTGGACCGAATCATCCAGAGACTCCAGCATACCTTCAGTTGGTCATGGAATTAATAACAATTACCGTAAATTATATACCATATTTATAAAACCTTAAGGAGTGTTTTTATGGCTGTGAATCCTAATATTAAAATTGTTGTGGCGGATGACTCCGGAACCATGCGCATCATGTTCAAACAGATTTTAAACAAAGCCGGGTATGAAAACCTTATTATGGCTGTCAACGGCGCCGACGGGATTGAAAAGGTAAAGGCTGAAAAACCCGATCTGGTTATTTCCGACTGGAATATGCCTCAACTGGACGGGCTTGAATTCCTGCAGGCCCTGAGGGCCATGGATGAATTTAAAACTCTGCCCTTTATCATGGCAACGGCCCAATCTGATAAAGGCCAGCAGATCACCATCATGAGCGCGGGCGGCAATGGCCATGTTCCCAAACCCTTTGATGAGGCCCAGATCAGCAAGGCTATAGAAATGGCCTTCTCCGGGGAAACAACGGATAAAACACCGGCCAAAAAACAACGGCAGGTGGTGGGCGGAAGAGTAGAACTCAATGTGGCCCATATCCAGATCACGGATCACCTGGCCCTGGGAGCCTTGAAACACAGAATTGACCAGGGAGATGTGGAGCCGGTTCACTTTGATCTGACCACCAGCCTGAAGGCGGGGTGGAACCCCATCCAGGAAGGACTTGAAAACGGAGAAATCGATTGTGCCTTTGTGCTGGCACCTATTGCCATGGACCTGTTCGCCTATGACTCTCCCATCAGACTCGTCTTGTTTGCCCATAAAAATGGGAGCACCTTTATCCGCTCCCGGCATTATGACCCCAGATTTGATTCCCTGCAGAGTTTCTACCGGTATAAGGTCGTGGATATTCCCCATAAAATGTCGGTCCATCACATGCTGGCCCATCAATTTTTAAAGGAACTGGGCCTCAAACCCGGAGTCCCGGGGAAAAAAGCCATCAATGTCCGGTTTGAAGTCGTCCCACCCATCAAAATGCCGGAAATTATGAAGGAAAACGAAGACGTGGCAGGTTTTATGGTGGCCGAACCCGTTGCCACCAAAGCCATTGTCGGTGAAATCGGCAATCTTGAATTTTATTCAGCCAGCCGGTGGGACAACCATCCCTGCTGCATCGTGGCCATGCAGGAGGATTTTATCCAGAAACATCCGGAGGCGGCCCAGGAATTTGTCTCCCTGCTGGTGGAAACCGGGGAATATATTGAAAATGATAAAACCAGAGCCGCGCAGATTGCGGTCCGGTTCCTGGACCCGGAAGGGAAACTGGGACTCAATCCCCAGGTACTGCAGAATGTATTTTCCCAGCCCAAGGCCATCCGGTGGGACGGTCTTTATCCGGTTGCCGAAGATCTTGATCGAATCCAGAGATATATGCATGATGTCATGGAAATCGGCCGGATCATCGATCTGGATCGATTTATTGAAAAACGTTTTGCCGATCAGGCATACAAATAATTTTTGAAAAAGGAACGCCCATGAAAATAACTGATCCGGGTATTATTAAAAACGGAGAAAAAGATCTGATAGAATTGCTCAAAGAGGATCTTGATCTTGATGCGGTCCGGGAAATCATTCAAAAAAAAATGACCCCGGCCGCCCTGTCTCCCAAGGGTGGTGAAATTGTCGTTCATGATAATCAGATCGCTTTTCGCATGGATTTTGACCTTTGTTTAAGCGGCAGCCTCATGTTCGACCGTCAGGGAAACCATATCTCGGAATCGGACGAGCTTCTTGATTCAACAAAAAATTTCAAAGAAAACCATGCGGAAGATCCCATGGAACAGGGGGATATCCTTGCAGGGGAAAAGACCGATCTTGATTTGCCGGATTATGACCTTGATCCCCTTAACGACCTTGATGTGCTTGATGAGCTTGATGAACTCACCGACGAACCTGAAATTGAACTCAAAGAAGAAGATGACCTTCTTATGGATGAGCTTGCCGATGACGACATGACGGATATTCTAAAGGAAAGCCGGGACTTCTGGGGAAAGAAAAAAGATTCATAGGAAGGCTTGCATCATGACAACAGAAACCCCTGAAAATGCCGTCATCAATATCGAAGACCTCAAAGACATCATGGGTGGAGACATGGAACTTATCCATGAGTGTTTTACAGATTTTGTTCAGGACTTTCCAAGGGATTTTGACGGCATCAAGAATGCAGTGATTGAAAAGAACGATATAAAACTGAATGCCGCCGCCCACAAACTGAAAGGAACATTACGGTATCTTGCTGCAGAAAAAGCCGCCAATGCCGCATACGTTCTTGAGCTGGCCGGAAAGTCAAACCAAATGGAAGGTATTGAGGATAAGCTTGAAACCCTGAACCGGGAGTGCAGAAAACTTTTGGCATTTATTAACGGTTTCAAAGGTTGATCAAAAGAGTGGATTCGCGCTTCTTTCCAAACAGGCAAATATTAAGCAGAGGGCATTCCGGGCAAAGCGGTTTTTTTGCATCACAGATTTCCCTCCCAAAATAGATCAGTTGAAGGGAAAAATCATTCCAGGCTTTTCGGGGGATGATCTCCATGAGTTCGTATTCAATTTTGACGGGATCTGTTTTACCGGTCAGTCCAAGGCGGTTTGAAATCCTCATGACATGGGTATCGACGACAATGGTGTCTTGGCCAAAGGCCGCTGACAGAACCACATTGGCTGTTTTCCGGCCCACCCCCGGTAATTTGACCAGTTGATCCATATCCTCGGGCACAACACCCCCGTATTCATTGACCAGGGCCAATGCACAGGCCTTGATATTCTTCGCCTTATTATTGTAAAAGCCGGTGGAATAAATAATTTTTTTAATCTGACCCAAGGGCGCCCGGGCCAAGGCTTCCGGGTCCGGGTAAGCATAAAACAGATTTTTAGATACTTTATTAACCTGATTGTCTGTGCACTGGGCAGATAAAATGGTTGCGATCAGCAACTGAAAAGGGGTTCCATGCTCCAGTTGGGTCTTGACAACAGGGTATCTGCCGCTTAATGTCTGGAGAATTGTTTTTATTTTGGATGAACCGACCGTCATGGAAGGGTTATATATGAAGTCCCCAAAAACCTCAAGCCCCATAAAAGGGCTTGGTCTTTGTTCCGGAGGGCTGGACAGCATGCTGTCCGCTCTTTTACTGCAACAGCAGGGAATAAAGGTTTCCTTCATCTCTTTTGAGACCCCTTTTTTCTCATCGGAATCTGCCCGAAAAGCCTCCTTTCAAACCGGAATCCCCTTGATAACCCTTGATATCACCGATGATTATATGGCAATGATGAAAAACCCCAGGGCCGGATTTGGAAAAAATATGAACCCCTGCATGGACTGCCATACCCTGATGTTTTCAAAGGCAGGGGAACTCCTTAAAAAAGAAGGCTTTGATTTTCTTTTCAGCGGAGAAGTCGTGGGCCAGAGACCTAAATCCCAGAATAAGAATTCATTGCGGTACGTGGAAAAAAATTCTGGGTTTGAAGGCCTTATCCTCAGGCCTCTCAGTGCAAAATTACTTCCCGTGACGGAGATGGAAAAAAAAGGCATTGTAAACCGGGAAGCCCTCATGGATATTTCCGGCCGATCCAGGAAAACCCAGTTTCAGTTGGCAAAGGAATTCGGGATAAAAGAGTATCCGGCCCCTGCCGGAGGTTGCCTTCTGACGGACAAGATTTTTTCCGTCAGATTGAGAGATCTTATGGAAACCCGGATCGTCTTTGACACGAATGAACTTCATTTATTAAAATATGGGAGACATTTCCGGCTGGATCCCGGAACAAAGGTGATTGTGGGACGGTCCCAGCAGGACAACGAAATGATCATGGCCTATTCTCTGCACCCAGCCCAGGTTTTATTCAAACACAAAACCCTGCCGGGGCCGGATGTGATCCTGACCGGTACCGCATCTCCGGAAAATATAGAAACGGCTGCCGCCATCTGCGCCGCCTATACCAAATCACCGGCAGGGGAGACAACACCCATCCATATCATGGAAAAAAGTATTACCCGTACCATCATGGTCAAAAAAAATACTCCTGAAACCTTTAAACCCCTCATGATATAAAAAACCCCTGCTGAAAAATTCAACAGAGGTTTTTTTGCATTCTTCCCGGGCGGAATTTAATAATAAATCATCTTTTCCCAGAATTTTTTTTCATCTTTATCCCATTCAGGCCCGAATTTGTCTTCACAAAAGGATGAAAGTCTCGTGTACCAGCTTGTCCATGGATTTTTACCTTCGTCCTTGGCCTTGAGCACATCAAGGAGAAAGGCTTCTATATTGATCATCTCTTCTTTTGGAATATACGAACAGGCGCCGCCAAGATAAGATTTTTTAATATTTTCAGGGCTCAGGGCATGGGCGGTCAGCATGACGGTGACAACCTTTTTTTGGGTAGCTATTTCCAGCAGTTGATAACCGTCAACCCCCATGATATCCAGAATGGCAATGTCGAATTTCTCGGTCTCCAGAAGACGGCTGGCTTCTTCAAAGCTCTGGGCCCGGACGGTTGTACACATATTCAGCAATTCTTCCAGGGAATCAAGGACATCGGGCTCATCATCAACGATCAGCACTCTTTTTTTATCCAAAGTGATATCTGACATGGTTTTTTCCGATCAATTAAAGGTTATAAATAAGATTCATATCATCATATAAACATTTCACATCGTTTCATCTACTCAATGTTATATATTATAATCCAAATCCGCAAAGATTCAATACCCTATTTTAAAGCGGAAGCTTTGCTTTCAGTTGCCCGCATGCCGCCAGGATATCGTCCCCCTTGCTTTTCCTTATAATGGCCGTAAAATTCCGATCCAGCAGAATCTGTAGAAAATCACTGATATCTTTCTGGGATGGGCGCTTGAACCCGCTTTCCTCATATTCATTAAACGGGATCAGGTTTATCTTTGCTTTAATGGGGGACAGCAGTTTAACAAGCCTTAGGGCATCCTCTTTTGAATCATTCACCCCTTTCATCAATATATATTCGAAGGTGATCTTGTTTCTGGGTTTCATGGTAAAGGTCCGGCAGGCTTCCAGCAACTGTTTCAACGGGTATTTATGATTGATGGGCATGAGCTCGGAACGTAGTTCATCGGTTGTGGCATTCAGAGACACGGCCAGGTTCACGCCGGTGTCAAGCCCGAGCTGGGTTATTTTCGGCACCAGACCCGAAGTTGACACCGTCACATGCCGGGGGGAGAATTTAAAGCCATAATCAGTGTCTGTGATGGTTTCCAGGGATTTAATGAGATTCTGATAATTGGCAAGGGGCTCTCCCATGCCCATAAACACGATATTGGATAGCTTTAAAGGGTCAATGGCCTTCTGCATCAGATAAAATCGAATATCCCTGATCTGGGCAAGGATTTCTCCAACCGTCAGGTTTCTGATGAACCCTCCCCTGGCCGTAAGACAGAACCGGCAATCCTGGGCACAGCCCACCTGGGAAGAGACACAAAGGGTAAAATGATCTTTGCCGGGAATCAGCACGGATTCGATATGAAGCCCGTCACTGAGCCTGAACAGAAACTTTTCCGTTGTATCAACGGAAACCATTTTTTCTTCAACGATCAGGCGCCGGATATAAAAATGCGCTTCTAATTTTTCCCGTAATTCCTTTGACAGATCCGTCATCTCCTCAAAGCTCTCAGCCTGCCGGAGCCAGATCCATTTGGATATCTGTCCGGCCCTGAACGGCCGGATGCCTTTATCCTCAAGCCAGCAAGAGAGTTCCTGCCGTGTAAAATCGAGTAAATTCTTCATATATTCATATCGGTCCAAATTTATTATTTCCTTGACATAACACGGAATCTATACTAATTTCAACGATTTGATTTGATATTTGAAGGTTGGTTTTTTTTATGTTTGAGAGCTTGAGCGACAGACTTGATTCGGTCTTTAAAAAGCTGAAAGGCCACGGCACCCTGAATGAAAAGAACATTGAAGATGGTCTTAAACAGGTCCGTATGGCATTGCTTGAGGCGGATGTCAATTATAAAGTCACAAAACAGGTAGTTGCAGACATAAAAGAACGGGCTTTGGGTCAGGAAGTGATGCAAAGCCTGACCCCGGGCCAGCAGGTTATTAAAATTGTAAACGATGAATTTACAAGGATGATGGGGTCTGAACACCAGGGTCTGAACCTTGATGGAAAGACGCTGACCTCCATTATGCTGGTAGGGCTTCAGGGGTCCGGCAAAACCACCACCGCAGGAAAGCTGGCCTTTTATCTGCGGAAAATGGACAAAAAACCCTTTCTGGTGCCTGTGGATGTTTACCGTCCGGCCGCCATTGACCAGCTCAAAAAGATCGGGAAGCAACTGGATATTCCTGTTTTTCAGTCCACGACCGACATGCAGCCTTTAAAAATATGTCAGGATGCCATACTGGCTGCAAGGGACCAGGGGTGCGACACCCTGATCCTGGATACGGCCGGCAGACTGCATGTGGATGAAGCCCTGATGGGTGAATTGAAAACCATTAAAAAAGGGATCAATCCAAGGGAAATTCTTCTGGTGGCTGATGCCATGACCGGCCAGGATGCCGTCAATATCGCCGGTTCCTTTGACACGGCCCTGGACCTGAGCGGTATTGTCCTGACCAAAATGGATGGTGATGCCCGCGGCGGTGCGGCCCTGTCCATCAAGGCAGTTACCGGGAAACCATTGAAATTCATTGGTGTGGGTGAAAAATTAACGGCGTTTGAGCCTTTTCATCCGGCACGGATGGCATCCCGGATTCTTGGCATGGGAGACACCCTTTCCTTTATTGAAAAGGCCCAGGAAGTCATCGATCAAAAAGAAGCCGGGGATATTGAAAAAAAATTAAGGAAAAATGCCTTTACCCTGGAAGATTTCAAAAACCAGATGAAAATGGTCAAGAAAATGGGACCCATTAAAGATCTTCTTGGAATGCTGCCGGGTGTTAATAAAAAAGAGCTGAAAGACCTGAATATCAATGATAAGGAATTTGTTAAAATTGAAGCAATGATCAATTCAATGACCCCTTTGGAAAGACGTGAATATACGATTATCAAGGGCTCGAGAAAAATAAGGATTGCCAATGGAAGCGGAACAACGGTCCAGGATATCAACAAACTCCTGAAGAGCTATTCCCAATCCATGAAAATGATAAAGCAATTTAATAAAGGCGGCATGCGTTCATTAAAAAACATGCTGCCGTTTTAAGGAGACAAAAAAATATGGCTGTTAGAATCAGATTGACCCGAAAAGGAACACGGAAAAAACCTTTTTACAGAATTGTGGCCGCAGATGTCGAATGTCCCAGGGACGGCAGGTTTCTGGAGCTTCTGGGCACCTACAATCCCATGGTGAATCCGGCTGCCGTGACACTGAAAGAGGAAAGAGTGAAATACTGGCTGGGGGAAGGTGCGATCCCCTCCACAACTGTCCAGAGCATATTAAAACGGCAGGGTATCGGTCAAGCTCAAGTCCAAGCCTAAAACCTCTTTACTATGATGATCCTGTATTCTCACTACCCCATTAAAAGGAGATGTTGATATGAAAGAGCTGATCGAATACATCGCAAAAGCATTGGTAGACAGTCCTGATCAGGTTCAGGTATCCGAAGTCGTGGGTGATCAGACCTCGGTTCTGGAACTTAAGGTCGCAAAAGAGGATCTCGGGAAAGTCATCGGGAAACAGGGAAGATCGGCAAGGGCCATGAGAACCATTTTAAGTGCGGCATCCACAAAACTGAAAAAACGCACTGTGCTTGAAATTATTGAATAAATGATGAACAAAACCGCTTCGTTTACCCTAGGCAAGGTAACCGGAGTGCATGGCCTCAACGGCACACTCAAGGTTGCGTCTTTTGCCGAATCTGTGGATACATTCCAAAAAGGCAGGGCCATTGTTGTAACGACCAAAGGAGAAGAGCGAAGGCCATATCTGATCCTTCATGCTTCTCCCCATAAACAAGGGGTATTGCTGAACCTTGAGGGAATTGAGAACCGGGACCAGGCCGAAGATCTTGTGGGAAAAGAGATCCATATAGACAGGGATCAACTGCCCGAACCGGAGAAAGACACCTGGTACTGGCAGGACCTCATGGGTCTGGATGTGGTTGATCATATAAAAGGATATCTGGGTAAAATTACCCATATATTCCCGACCGGTGCACATGATGTTCTGGTTATCACCGACAATGACAGGGAAACCCTGGTGCCCATGCACAAAAATTTTGTTGAATCCGTGGACACGGACACCCATACGGTCAGAACCACTTTGCCTGAGGCGTATTGATGGATTTTACGGTATTGACCTTGTTTCCGGAGCTGGTCAATGCTTTTTTCCAGAACGGAATGATTGCCAGGGGGATTGAGAGCAGGCTGATCACAGGAAATTGCATCAATATCAGGGATTTTTCAACGGACCGCCACAAAACCGTGGATGACCGTCCCTATGGCGGCGGAAGCGGCATGGTCATGAAGCCGGAACCATTAAAAGCAGCCGTTTTATATGCAAAAGACCGGATGCCGGCATCAAGAGTGGTGGTGCTGACCCCCCAGGGGAACCGTTTCAATCAGGAAACAGCCCTTGCCCTTGCTGCCGAAAAACAGGGGCTGATTTTGGTCTGCGGCCGGTATGAAGGTATTGATGAAAGGGTTTACAATCTTTTGGCGGATGAGGAAATCTCCATCGGAGATTATGTCATGACCGGTGGAGAACTGGGTGCCATGGTCGTTATGGATGCGGTTGCCCGGTTGATTCCGGGAGTCCTTGGCAGTGAAGCCTCTTTTTTGTCTGATTCCTTTATGGATGACCGGATTGAGCATGCCCATTATACAAGACCGGAGGTATTCGAAGGCCAAAGGATACCGGAAATCCTGTTATCCGGGAATCATGAAAAGATAAGGCTGTGGAGAAAAAAAACCTCTCTTCAGCGGAGTTTTTTGAAACGGCCTGATTTGTTTGAAAAAACAGCGCCTGATGCTGAAGAAAAACGAATTATCAGGCAATGGTGCCGGGAGCTTGAAATCCTTGCCCGAGAGTAATCTTTATGTGGTGCTGATCCATTTTCCAGTGAAAAGCAAAAAGGGCTTGCCCATTGGATCAGCCTTGACAACCATTGATATGCATGACATTGCAAGGGCATCCATCACCTTCGGCGCCAAAGGAGTTTATGTGGTTACCCCCTATGAAGATCAGGTCATTCTTGCCGGCCAGGTGATCGATCACTGGACAAAGGGGGTCGGCGGGACGCTTAATCCATTCAGAAAGAGCGCCTTGGAATTGATCCGTGTCACCCGCAGCTTTGAAGAAGCGGTCATTGGAATGAAACAGGAAAGAATGGAACCGGTTGTGACCATTGCTACCAGCGCAGCAGCCATTCCCGGTTCAATAACAACGGAAATGCTGAGGCAAAAACTTGAGAACAGAGCATCCCATGCTCTTGTGTTTGGAACGGCATGGGGATTGGCAGATGAACTGCTTGATACATGTGATTATACCCTGGCCCCAATTTTGGGAAAAGCAGGTTATAACCACCTTTCCGTCAGATCTGCCGTATCAATATATTTAGACCGGATTACGAACGGCAGATAAGCGTTTTCATGTCTGCTAAAAGGAAAGATACCAGGAGGAAATAAATGAAAAATGTAATCGAACAATTGGAAAGAGAACAGATGCGGCTTGATATCCCGGATTTTAAATCAGGTGATACCGTCAATGTCCATGTCAAGATCAGTGAAGGTGAAAAAGAACGCATCCAGGTGTTTCAGGGTGTTGTGATCAAAAAAACCGGAGGATTTTCAAGTGCCCGGTTTACCGTCAGAAAAATATCAAGCGGTGTGGGGGTCGAAAGAATCTTTCCCCTATATTCTCCATCCATTGATAAAATAGAGGTCATCACCCAGGGTAAGGTCAGAAGATCCAAGCTCTACTATCTTAGAAATCTTCGAGGCAAGGCCGCCAGGATTAAAGAAAAACGGTTTGCCTGAAACCCTTCTGCTGATGTGGCAATTTGAGCACAATGCAAAGGCGTTGGGATATAAGATCATAGCAGGAGTTGATGAGGCCGGCAGGGGACCCCTTGCCGGCCCTGTCGTGTCTGCCGCCGTGATTCTGCCCCAGGATTTTTTTTGTGAGGGAATCAATGATTCCAAACAACTGTCTGAAAAAAAAAGGAACGCACTTTTCCCCCGGATCATGGAAAAGGCCATTGCCGTTTCCACGGGTCTTGCCTCCCACCATGAAATAGATAATATCAATATTTTAAGAGCTTCCCTTCTTTCCATGAAACGAGCTGTTGAGAATCTCTCATCCCTTCCCGGTTCCCCTGTTCCGGACCTTCTTTTGATCGACGGAAAATTCACTCTGGATATGGATACCCATCAGTCAGCCATCGTTAAAGGGGATTCAAAAAGCATTTCCATTGCTGCCGCTTCCATCATTGCAAAGGTGACACGGGATACCATCATGAAAGAGCTGCACGAGATATACCCGGCCTATGATTTTGTCCGCCATAAGGGATATCCCACAAAGGCCCATAAGCAAGCTATTTTAAAACATGGCCCCTGCCCTGTTCACCGGCTGACATTTCGAGGCGTCAAAGAGGTCCTCCATGCCCGATGACCGAAAATTCCTTGGCCGGGAAGGAGAATCCGCAGCTTTAGAATTCCTGCAAGCCCATGGATTTAAAATCCTGGAAACCAATTTCCGAACCCGGGCCGCGGAAATCGATATGATTGCAAAGGATCATGAAACCCTCTGCTTTATCGAGGTCAAAACCCGCCGCAGCATCAAAAAAGGCTTGCCGAAAGAATCCGTGACTCCGTCAAAACAACATAAAATTATCCTGGGCGCCTCCTTTTACCTGAAAAAACACAGGCTGCTGGAGTCAAGGATTCGGTTTGATGTCATTGAGGTCTTTGAAAAAGAGGGCCAGTTTGAATTCAACCTCATCAAAAACGCATTCCAGGCCGGATAAAATGGAAGAACGGATTTCATATGGAACCTTGTATGTGGTGGCAACCCCCATCGGCAATCTGGAAGATATGACATTCAGGGCCGTGACTGTTTTAAAGCAGGTGGATCTGATTGCAGCCGAAGATACCCGGCATTCGAAAAAACTTCTCGGTCACTACGGGATTGATACAAGACTCATCTCCTGCCATGAGCACAATGAAAGCTTCAAAACCCCCCAATTGATCTCACATTTGAAAAGCGGTCTGAACCTTGCCCTGATCTCCGATGCCGGCACGCCGACCCTGTCCGACCCGGGATACCATCTGATTAAAACCGCAGCCGAAGAAAGCATCCCCATCATCCCAATCCCCGGATGCAATGCGGCCATGGCAGGCTTAAGCGTGTCCGGACTGCCGACAGACGCTTTTTATTTTTCAGGGTTCCCGCCTAAAAAAAGCGGAAAACTGAAACAAACGATAGACTCCCTGAAAGATCAGAAGGCCACCCTTATTTTTTATGAATCCCCCCGGCGCATAAAAACGCTCTTGGAAACCCTGATTCAAATTCTGGGGAACCGGCAGGCCTGCCTGGCAAGGGAGATCACCAAACTTCATGAGGAATATGTCCGGGGGAGTTTATCCCATATCCTTCAGCAGCTTGAAGAAAAAGAAACCATCAAGGGAGAATGCTCCCTCTTTGTCCAAGGTTGTGTGGAAGAAAGAAAGCCAGAAGACGATGACCTCAAAAAAATCATTCAGGAACGGTTGTCGGATTCGGATCTGCGCCCATCGGATTTGGCAAGGCAGATTGCCGGAGAATGCCGCCTGCCCAAAAAAATGATATATGAGATGATCCTCCAATTGAAACCATAGTTGAATTCATTTTAATACAGGATAGGGAATTTACTTTTATTGTTAGGATTATGTTAGAATAAAGAGTAAACATTGAAAAAAAGACCAGTATGGTCTAAATAGGCAGCAAATATATAAAAATTGTTAGGATTGTGTCAGATTATTATTAAAATCTAATGCGGTGTATTTCCTGAGTTCGGCAAACCCAAAAGATGCCGAACTCAGTCATCGCCAAAAAGGAAAATAATGACTCTTGAACTTTGTTATATTATTGTCGGCATGCTTTTATTATTTGCCGCTTTCGACCTCATGGTCGGCGTCTCAAATGATGCGGTTAATTTTTTAAACTCCGCCATCGGTTCCAAGGCTGCACCTTTTTTCGTCATCATGATCATCGCCAGTCTGGGCATCCTGGCCGGCGTCACCTTTTCCGGCGGCATGATGGAGGTGGCCAGAAAAGGAATTTTTCACCCTCAATTCTTTACCATGCCCGAACTTCTCACCATCTTTCTTGCCGTCATGATCACAGACATCCTGTTGCTGGATCTGTTCAACACCTATGGGCTGCCGACCTCCACCACCGTATCCCTTGTATTTGAACTTCTGGGGGCATCGGTGGCCCTGGCTGCCATCAAAATATTGACACAGACCACGGGCATAGCCTTATGGGATTATATCAATACGGCCAAAGCCATGGCCATTATCGGCGGCATCCTGTTGTCCATCATGGTGGCCTTTTTTTCCGGAGCCGTCATTCAGTTTTTAACACGTCTGCTTTTCACCTTCAATTATCAAAAAAAACTTGTCCGGTATGGAGGGCTCTGGGGCGGGATGGCCATGACGGCCATCAGCTATTTTGCCCTTGTCCAGGGTGTTGGCGGGGCGGCCTTTATAACCGAACAGACGGCGGTTTGGATCAAAACCCATTCAGGCCTGCTCATGGCCGGGATTTTTGTCCTTTCCGGATCCATCTTCCAGGTTCTGCTGAGTTTCTTTAAAATTAATATTTTAAAACCCATCGTTCTCATCGGAACATTTGCTCTGGCCATGGCTTTTGCCGCCAATGACCTGGTCAATTTTATCGGTGTTCCCCTGGCAGGCCTGACCGCTTTTCAAAACGCCCTTTCATCAGGCGATCCCTTAAATATTACCATGGCGGCCCTGGGCAAAAAAGTGAATACACCGACCTATATGCTGCTCATTGCCGGATCCATTATGGTATTGACTCTCTGGATCTCCAAAAAGGCAAGAACGGTAACGGAAACAGAGGTCCGCCTGGGTCAACAGGATGAAGGAGTGGAAAAATATGAATCCATCTGGCTGTCCCGAAAAATTGTCAACCTGTTTGACTTTTTGTTCAGCACCATCAAAAATTTAACTCCTGAGCTCTTACGGGATGCTGTTGAAAAACGGTTATGCCTTGCCGATGGAGACAATAACACATGCCTTATCGAAAAACCCTCCTTTGATCTGGTCCGGGCCTCTGTAAACCTCATGGTGGCCAGTGCTGTTGTTTCAATGGGGACCTCCCTTAAACTTCCCCTGTCCACAACCTATGTCACCTTTATGGTGGCCATGGGAACCAGTTTTTCAGATCAGGCCTGGGGCAGGGAAAGTGCCGTATTCAGGGTTACCGGGGTCCTGGCCGTGATCGGCGGCTGGTTCTTAACCGCGTTCATTGCCTTTGCTGCATCCTTTATCTTTGCCGGTATCCTGTTTTATTTCAAATTACCGGGATTTATCGTCTCCCTTGTTTTTGCCGTCTATGTCATCTGGAAAAACCACCATAAGCATAAGGCCCATGAAAAAATCAAGGACGAGATGACCATCTACAATCTGGATAAAATTGACAACCTTCAGGAAGCGGTCTCCCAGACCTTTGACCATCTTGCCTTTCTTCTAAAGAGCATCCGCGAATCCCTTGATATCTCATTTGATTCCCTTTTCAAGGGCGACCTTGTGACCTTAAGGCAGGAGAGAATGCGGGTTAAATATTTTCAGAACAGCGTCAATATCATCATGGCCAATATCTTTAAGGTATTGCGGCTGCTTTCTAAAGAAGACCACCATGTTTCCTATAATTATTACCAGATTATCCGGAGGCTTCAGAAGCTGTCCGACGGCCACAGGGATACGGTCATCCGATCCAGCATGCATGTAAGCAACCGTCATACAGGGCTCTTGGAAGCTCAGATCGTTGAATTAAAGGAAATCAAAAAAGCCTTCTTAAATATTATTTTCCTTGTTGAAACCGCATTCAGGGATAAACGAATCATTGACTGCCAGGATGCGGTTGAACAATACCATTATCTGAAAGAGCTGGTGGATGATTATAATGAAAACCAGATCAAACGCATCCGGGACGATTCTTCCAAAACCAGGCTGAGCATCCTGTTTTATGCCATCAGCGGAAACAGCGTCATGATGGCCAAACAGAATATCAAACTTCTGGATATCTTTAATGAATCCTTCAAACTGAACCAGAAATGCGAATCCGTTGAATAATCAAAGGGGCTGCCCGCCTGATCGGCGGACAGCCCCTTTTTATGCTTTCAAAAATATCGTCAGCTTACCGATATCAGCTTACATCTTGCTTCCCTGTGCATGGCTCTGGAGTTTAACTTCAACTTTTTCCGTCAGGGATGCATAGTATTTCCTCAGGATTACCAGAACTTCTTCGCGGCCGAAATGGTCCACAACCTCTTCACCATTGGAAAGTGCATGACGCAGTTTGGTTCCGGAAAGAACGACTCTATCTTCTTTTCCGTGCGGGCAGTGTCTCAGGGAGGCCATGCCGTCACATTTAAAGCAGTAGAAGGTCCAGTCGATTTTCAGGGGTGTGCACAGCAGGGCTTTACCCGGTTCTTTCGGGGTCGGAATCGTGTCAAAGATTTCCTGGGCCTCGAACAGGGTGTAAAAGTCACCAACACCTGCATGGTCACGGCCGATGATCATCTTGTTAACGCCGTAATTCTGGCGGAAAGTGGCATGAAGAAGGGCTTCTCTCGGACCTGCATATCTCATGTCAAGGGGATATC
>CAZAHK010000075.1:17392-18633 GCA_964484555.1 uncultured Desulfobacula sp. | reverse complement strand
ATCTGAACTATCAGGGCGATAACCGCCACTACCAGCAGGATATGGATAAATCCGCCCATGGTATAACTGCTGACCAAGCCCAGCACCCAAAGTATTAACATGACAACAACAACTGTCCACAACATGATATCCTCCTCATTATATAGATAAAATAGTCTTTTTTTCATTTTTCCGGATAAGACACCCGGGTCGGTCAGCAGTTCTTTCCGGCTTTATACCTTTATGACTGCCTCCCCCCTCCCCCCGGGTGCTTAATGTTTTAAATCAGCCGCCAACGTAGCCGGTCGGCTGCATTTTAATTGTTAGTCGCAACAATGGCTTTCCTACCTGCGCCTCCATCCGTTCCAAACAGGGATACCACTCGCATCCCGGAGCATGAGAATCCCATCACCCTTCTTCACTTCCGCAGCGATGATGGCAGGTTTGCCCTCAAAGGTGATTCGCGATCCCTTCACCTCTATCTTGTCCTTCGGCGCAATTTCCACGTCCTGATTCTCGATGTACCAGATGGGACCAAGATGGACAGAGATCGTTTCCTTGTCTGTCTTCACCATGAGATGTACACCGTCCGCCATACCTTTCACGGGCGTCATCTTATATACAGAGACGACCTCACCACTGATCGGTTCAACGGTTTGCGGGTTGTACATCCGCCCGTAGGACGTTTCTGGTCCCCAGCCACCTCCGCCTTTCCACATCATGCCACCCTGGGCCAGAGCTTCGGTGCCGGAAATAAGAGTGATCATTACCATGATAGCAACGACCATCATGAGCTTTTTCATTTCGTTTCTCCTTTTGATTGGTTTCGATTTGACGAATATGGGTAATGTGATCCCACGTCCGCGACGTGTCAGTTTATCATAGGCCCATTCTTCCACCCAGGTTACGGCGACTAACCAGTCCACGCACGGCTTATTTTACAACCATACTGTTCTTAACCGATGCAACCCCTTTCACCTTTCGGGCGATTTCCACAGCCCTGGCAGATGCACCGGCGGAATTCACAAAACCGCTCAATTGCACTTCTCCCTTGAAAGTTTCCACACTGATCTGAAACACCTTCAGCATCGGGTCATCCAGTATTTCCGTCTTAATCTTGGCGGTTATGACGGAATCATCCACATATTCACCCGTGCTTTCACGTGTTCGTGTCCCCGCGCACCCTGCAATTAGGGCCGTTAGAAACAGTACAATAACCAATTGTCTAAAAAAATTGACCTTATTCATAATGCCTCCTTTAT
>CAZAHK010000075.1:0-17292 GCA_964484555.1 uncultured Desulfobacula sp. | reverse complement strand
CTTATAAATTCATCGGATGGAGTTCAACACGCCGGTTCAATGCACGGCCCTCTGCAGTGCTGTTGGAAGCCGCCGGTTTGGAGAAATTGAATCCCTCAAGGGTCATCCGATCTCCATGAATTCCCCTGTTCATCAGATAGGTCTTTACGGCCTGGGCCCGTCTGATGGAAAGGGCGTCATTGTATTCTTTAGTGCCGATACTGTCCGTATGACCCTGGACTTTAAGCGTAATCTGGGGATAAGTTTTCAAAACATCTGCAATCTCATTCAGAAAATCAAAGGCTCCCGGTTTGACAACGGATTTGTCGAAATCAAAATAGGCCTCATCCACTACCCAGATACCCTGGGCATTTGTCCCTTTCAATACAACAGGGGCCGGGGCGGCTGGGGGAGCAACCGCCTTGGCTGCAGGCGCCATGGGTTTTTTGGTCAGGAAAACGTCTTCGACAAATTTGGCCATACCGGCATTCGTCAACAGGTTATCCGCATTGGAGGAAAAACCGCACTTGCCGATACGGGCAATGTCATCCATGAGGACGGCCCCTTTTTCATCGTCACCGATAAAGATAGGATAATAACAAAGTCCCGGGCCCAATTGGTCCTTCAGGGCCTGGGCTGCTTTCAGGGTGATGGGGGATTCTAAACTGGCCTCCGGCTGACCGTCACTGATGATAATCACAGCGGTTTTGCCGGTAACAGCTTTCAACTCCTCCTGTCCGGAGGTGTTCAGAGCCACAGACATGGGGCTTGTACCACCCGCCTCAGATATCTTCTTTAATTTTTCACCCAGGGCCTTTGTGGAATATTTCTCCATGCCGTAAAAAAGAACCGTGTTTTTGTCGGATACTGCCGGGCTGTGCCCAAAGGACCGGAGAGCACCGTTTTGACCCAGTTCCGGCAGGGTCTGATTCATGCGGCTGACAATCTGGACGGCCATATCAAATTTTTCATTTCCCTTGTATAGATCGCCCATGGAACTGGATGCATCCAGGATAATGACAAAATTATCAATGGACGACACATAGTCGTTTGCGCTGAATGGGGTCAGGGTAAATGCGGGGATGGGCTGGGTCGCCTTCTGGGCATAGCACCCCGACAGCAAAATAGCGACGGCCAAGGCCATAAAGAGTTTGGTACTGAAAGATTTCATGAAAGGTCTCCTTTATATATTAAGTTTTACGGTTCACGGATGATTTATATCCGTGTGATGGATTCGTTCACAGACTGATATAATTCAATTAACGTGCCGAGACTTCCGTATCTGGTTTATAATCGCTATCCTGTTGACCGGCAAGGGCGGCAGGCCGTAAAGGGCTTAACACCGGCGGCATTTAAAACTTAGAAATTAGGTCATATTCAGCCCTTGGTCATATATGGCCTTTTTTTATTTGGTTTTTAATGGTGTCTTGCAGCACCTTTTTTGCTGATTCTCCATAAAAACAGGGAGGATGGGTGACGTTATGCAGGGTATGGGAGTCCTGGCACATAAAGTGAATATATAGTTGGTCATCGTGAATCTATAGGAGTTATTGTCAAATGTTGTGATGGGCATCGGACGGCATTCCTTTTCTGTTGAGGAGTATAATCATGACCGGCATTGAGATCATTACCGTGGAAGGGGGATCCGAATTGAAAGACTTCATTGAACTGCCCTGGAAGATCTATGTCGCATACCCCAAATGGGTTCCTCCTCTCAAGAAAGAAGTCCGTCGGATGCTGGACCCCCTCAAGCACCCTTTCTGGGAATTTTCCCAGCGCATTCTTTTCCTGGCGCGGCGGGGCCAAGAGACGGTGGGAAGAATTGCGGGCATTATAGATGGCCGTTATAACCGGTTCCATAACGAGAAAATGGGCATCTGGGGATTCTTTGAATGTGCTGATGATCCGCAAGCTGCGGCAGCCCTGTTCTCTTCCGTGGAGGGGTGGGCTCATAACAAGGGGATGACCTTCGTGAGAGGCCCGCTCAACCCGTCCACCAATCACGAGGCAGGATTGCTCATCGAGGGATTCGATTATCCGCCTTCCCTGATGATGACCTATAACCCGCCGTACTATTCAAAATTGGTCGAATCATGCGGCTACTTCAAAGAAAAAGACCTGCTGGCTTTCCTTATGGACAGCCATTATAAACTTCCCGACTGGATGGATCGTCTGGCCGGCAAGATCGCCAAAAAAAAGGGGGTCCGCATCACCCATTTTCTTCCAAAGGATGCAGACGCTGAGATTGCTCTGATCCGGCAGATCTATAATGATGCATGGTCGGGCAACTGGGGGTTCGTCCCCTTGAGCGGGAATGAGATGCAGGATATTGGAAAGAACGTCATGGAATTTGTAGATCCGGACATGGCTTTTTTCATCTATTATGAGGATGAACCCGCCGCCTTCTGTCTGGTCTTTCCCGATATCAACCCTTTGCTCAAGCGTCTCAACGGGCGGATCGGTCTTTTGGGCGCGCTGAAATATTTCCTGTACAAAAAAGAGATTGTCGGATTGCGGTTGTTTATGTTTGGGATCAAAGAGAAATACCGGCAACTGGGACTCCCCATGTTGGCCTTCCACCATATCTATGAGGTTGTGAGAAAAAAAGAGAAATACCGTTATATGGAAATGGGATGGACCCTGGAGGACAACGAGGCTGTCAACTCATTGATAGAGGAGGCCGGGGCAAAAATGTACAAAAAGTACCGCATATTCAGAAAGTCTTTATCATTATCAAACGAATGGCTTTGAAGCAAAGGATTTAAACATGTCGACGGAGCATCTCAATTCCATCATCGGTTTTGTCTGGCGGCCTGAGGAGATCACCCCGGCGGTGATTCAGACGGCCCGGCAAACAGGGAGCAGCGCTATCTTCGATTTTTCCGGGGTGGAGGGAACAGACGGCCTGTCTTTCTGCTTACGGGAAACAGACCCTGCCGGTCTTGTCAGGGATATCAAAATTAATGCCCCTGCCTTGATGGATCCGTCTTTAGGGCGGGTATTAAAGGACACAGGGATTCATAACCTCTGGGTAGAGTGCCCCCTTGGGTTTTCTCAGGAAGATACATCCCTCTTTCTAAAAAAGCTGGGGGAAATTTCGAAAAATTACGGCTGCTTTCCCATCACCGGGGACACCGATCTCATAACAGAGATGCTGAAGGCCGGATCGGGCATCGGGCGCATCGTCCTGAAAGGGTGTGAAGCCGCAGGATTCGTGAGCCCTGAGACAACCATGACGCTCTATTCCATGGCCAAAGAAATGCAAAGATCATCTTCAACGCCTTTTGATATTCTCATCTGGGGAGGTGTCTTTGTCCCTGAAGCAGCAGCGGCCTTCCTATCGACCGGGGCAACTGGGATCATTTTTGAGAGTGTCCATTGGCTGATGGACAGGGTTGCCGTTGATGATTCCCAACGAGAGCGGCTCTGCCGTCTCCGTCCGGATTCTACCGATCTGGTCGGCCTGGATGTGCAGGTTCCCTGCCGTCTGTTCAACAAGGGAAATTCTATGGCATTCAAGAAAATCAAGGCATACGAGGACTCGCTCTCGGGAGCAACGATCATGGAGCAAACCCGCCTCTCCTTTATAAGCCGGGTGAATGCCGGGACCGTTCATCCCCTGAAGAGCCTTTTCAGCCGGGACGAAATCATTCCGCTGGGTGTGGAAGCCGCCTTTGCCGAGGCCTTTGTTAACCGGTTCGGGGCCGGAACCGGGGAAGCGGTAAACGCTTTCATGAACGAAATTCATAATTTATGCAGCCTGTCTGAGGAAAAAAAGAATTGTTTTTCGGACAGCCCTGTGGCCAAAGAGATGGGAACTCTGTACCCCTTTATCCAGGGTGCCATGTCCTGGATCACGGATGTCCCGGAGTTTGCCTTACGGGTCGCCGATGCCGGCGGATTACCCACCATCGCCCTTGGCCTGATGAACGCTGAGATGCTTGACCAGAGGCTGGGAACCCTGCCGAAGATCATGGGAGCGCGTCCTTATGCAGTCAATGTGGTCGCTTTGGCGGAAAACCCTTTCAGGGGACTGCATCTGGCCTGGATAAAAAATCATAGACCCCGTTTTGCAGTGATAGCAGGGGGTGATCTCTCCGCCGTTAGAGAATTGATGGAATGCGGCATTGATGTCATGTATATCGCTCCGGATGAAGCGCTGTTGACGCTGGCCCTGAAAGCCGGCGTCCGGTATGTGATCTGTGAGGGTTATGAAGCCGGCGGCCACGTGGGGCGGCATAGCACACTCACCCTTGCTCAAATGGTGCTGGATCTGAAGCAACGCACCCCATCCCTGTTTCAAAACTGCCGCATTATCCTTGCCGGAGGAATTTTCAACCGGGAAACCGCCTTCATGGCGGCCATGCTTGGAGCGGACGCCATCCAGATGGGTACCGCCTATCTGGCCACACAGGAGATTGTTGAAACAGGCGCCTTGGTCCCGCTTTATCAGCAGATGATCCTGAAATCACCTCTGGCGGGAACAGTTGTTTCAGGCCGGAATACCGGGCTCCGGGTACGGTCCTTGAGGACCCCGAAAATGGAATCTATTTTATCCCTGGAAAGGGATTTTGCCGCAGGACGCAGGGACGAAACGTCTTTCAGGGAGAGAATGGAAAAAATGGCGGCCGGAAGCCTTTTCACGGCTGCCAGGGGTATGGACGGGCCGGGAGAGATACTTCTGGATGAGCAAACCTGTCTGGAACGTGGGCAATTCATGAGTGGCGCTTGCGCCGGCCTTATCCGCAGCGTTGATAATCTCGAGTCCTTTCATCGGGAACTGGCCCAGGGCCCTCTTTTTATGCATCAGCCGGTTGTGAGGCCCATGGAAACACCAAATACCTTGAAGCGGGTCACCCCCAAACAAGAGAATCGTGACAGGATTGCCATCACCGGCATGAGCATCCTGAATACCCTGGGAAAGAGTCCCGAGGAAATCTGGGCTGCAAGCCTGGCCATGAAGAGCGGTATCACGGAAGTTCCGCCGTCACGGTGGGATCACGCACTTTATTATGACCCCCGGCCCCATATGCCGGACAAGACCTATTGCCGGGTGGGCGCTTTTCTGGATTTTCCCATCGACCGCAATGAACTGGGGATTCCGCCCCATGATTTCCGGAGCATGACCGAAGCCACGCGGATTTCCATGTGGCTTGCGGACAGGGCCGTCCGTGCATCCGGCATCCTGACATCGGATATCCCGCGGGAGAGGATCGCCGTCCTCATTTCCCAGAATTCGGGAGAAGCGGCAGGGACTCTCCCCAATATCATTATCCGGGCTTATGTTCATGACATCCTGGCGGGCATCAAAAGGGCCGTTGATCTCACACCGGATCAACAGAACGCCATCGAACAGGAAATAAAATCCGGCCGCATGGCCCCGGACGACACCACCCTGTTGGGCCGGCTCAACTGTGCAGCCGCCGGTTTTATCTGCAAGCAGTACGGATTCATGGGTCCCAGCCATGCCGTCTCTGCAGCCTGCGCCACCTCACTGGTGGCGCTTCACAGCGCCATCCAGATGATCGAAAACGGCATCATAGACGCAGCCGTCGTGGGAGGAGGCGAGGATACGCTCAGCCATTTGCATTTTCTGGAATTTTCCGCCCTGGACGCGCTTTACGGGCTGTCCGGGCGGGAAAGACCCGCCCAGGAAACCTCTTGCCCTTTTGATGCCCAGAGGGACGGAATGGTCCTGGGTGAAGGCGGCGCAATGATTGTTATTGAGCGGGAAAGCCTGGCCCGTGCAAGAGGGGCTCTTGTTCATGCCTTTGTGACCGGCATGGGCGCCGGCAATAACCATCTGGGGATGGTGGAGTCCTCCAATGTCTCCCAGCAGATGGCCATTCGCGCCTCTTTCCGGGGGACAACCTATGGGCCTGATGCCGTGGACCTGGTGGAATGCCATGCCACAAGCACCCGGCAGGGAGACCTGGAAGAGGTCCGCGCCGTGAAGGCATTCTTTAATTCGTCTAAGCGCATCGTCCTCACTGCATTCAAATCCCAGATCGGTCACACTCTGGGCGCTTCGGGTATCAGCAGCCTCATTCGAGGGGTTATGGCCATGAAGGCGGGGATTTTCCCGCCCACTCTCAATTACCGGCATCCGGACCCGGAAATCAATCTGGAAAAATCAGGTCTTATCATCTCCCCGGAACCGCTGGATTGGAAAAGCCGTACCGGAGAACCCAGAAGGCTTGAAGTCAATGCTTTCGGGTTTGGCGGTTCCAATTATGTGGTGCAGGTGGAACAGGCCATGGACGAAACGGGTACGGTCATGGTCTCACACAAACCGCAAAAGGCGGCGGAAGCGGCGGTTCATCAGAATCTGAAGGTTGCTCCGCCCCTTGCCCTTGTATTTCCCGGACAAGGGGCACAGTATAGCGGAATGGGACAGGAACTCTATGAGTCCTTTCCCATCATCAAAGAATGGATGGACCGGGCGGCAGCCGTTGCAGACTTTGACCTTCTTCACCTGATGTTCCATGATCAGGAGGAAAATCTTCAGAAGACCCGGTGGCAGCAGCCTGCCATGTTCGCCATGGAACATGCCGTGGCCCGATATCTCATCAGCCTCGGCATCCGCCCGGTGGCCATGGCCGGTCACAGTCTGGGCGAATTGACCGCCTTGTGCCTGGCCGGTGTCTATTCTTTTGAGGACGGGTTTCGAATCGTAAACAAGCGGGCTCTCTGCATGGATAAGGCCGCTGCCGCCAATATTGATCCCGGTGTCATGGCAGCCACGGACGTGCCCCTGGATCTCTTGAAAAAAATGATCCGGGATTACAAGGATATCCACATCGGCAATATCAATTCACCCCACCAGATTGTTTTAAGCGGCAATACCGGAGCCATCAGGAATTTCAGCCAAAAATTGAAGGAAATGGGCCATAGGACCACCCTTCTGCGCGTCAGCATGGCCTTTCACTCTCCTGCCATGCGGGTCATCCATGATGAACTTGCGGCATATATTGCAAACATTCCATTTCATCCCCCACAGATTCCGGTCATCTCCAACACGACCCGGATACCCTATCCGTCAGATCCCAATGAGATTAAAAAAATCCTTATGGCCCACCTGGAATCCACCGTCCATTGGATGGATAATGCTCAGTCTCTTTGGGATATTTACGGGGCAAGGCTTTTTCTCGAGGTGGGACCGGGTGACGTATTGAGCAATCTCATTGCAGACACGCTTCCCGGATCATCCTGTATCCAGACCTGTCTTCGCTCCTCAGAGAGCAGTACCTTCAAGGACGCACTTGCCCGGCTTTCTGCGCAAGGTCATCTTAAGGAAGAAAGAGAATCAAAGGACGTTTCCCTTCGGATCATCCCGGCATTGGCCATACAGCAGCAAGAATCCGGGCATGCAAATCCCATGGAACAGATTATTCAAAGGGAAATCAACCGGTTCGTGATGGAGAATTCCGGCCAGTTTCTGAAGTCCAATATTCTGGAGGCCATCCGCCGGGAGCTGAACCCGAAATTCAAAGAAGGCGAACTGTCAATTGTTATTAAATCCATGTTCGGCGGTTTTGAGCCTCCTGAATTTCGGAAACCGGTCGCTCCCGGATCTGTTGAACCAACCGGGAATGAAGATCTCATGGAGAGGCTGATTCAAATCATCATGGATGCGACCGGCTTCAATAGAGACGAGATCCAGCCCGACATGGATCTCAGAAAGGATCTCTCCATCCGGTCCAGCCGCCTTCCCATCATTATGGACGCGGCAGAACGCCAATTCGGAATCACCATCGAATTGGAGGATTTTATAGATGTCCGTACCGTAAAGGACATCGCTAAAGGGATCTCCAAATTAACTGCCGGACAGAACGCCGGCGGCCCGTATCCGGCTCCTGAGGCTATTGACCAAAACCCTGCGCCGGATAAACGCCTGGAGTCCTCAAAGGATGAGGCAAGCCTCAAGCGGCTCGTATTTGAGCACGCAACGGTTGGATTCGAGAATCCTGTTCCCATGGAATTAAGCCCCGGCGAAGCCGTCCTCTTTCTATCACCGGACGGGTGTGAAACGATTGCCGCGATTACAGGGGAAATCCTCAAGACGGATTACGGGATTAACCCGTTTCCAATGGGATTTATTCAGGAAAGCTTCGATCCCGGAAAAGTGAGTCATGACATCCGAACCGAAGAGGGCGCCTTACGAGCCGCAGATAAAATTGCCGATCTGTTTCCTGTTTCCGGGATGGTCATCACCCTGGGCCGGAGCGGACCGATAAAATTGAGCAGCATGACGGGTGTTTCTCAGCTTCTGAAGGGATTTTTTCTCCTTTTGAAGGCATTTCTTGAATCACCGGCTAAAAAATTCATCCTGCTGATTCATTCGGCAGAGGATACTGAAACGCCTGTTGGGTTACTGGCGGAAGGGATACTCGGGCTATTCTTAAGCGCTGCCCAGGAATACCCGTCCGTCCAGTTCCGCACACTGGAGATCGAGAGAGATACCGGTCTTCGCGATGCCGTGCATAATGCTCTGGATAAAGAATGTGCCGTGGTGGAGATGATTCATCGAAATGGAAAGGTCATCACTTCAGAGGGACACTTGGCCCCTTCGATTTTCAAGGGTTCATCAAATCTGAGTCTATGCCCCGGTGACGTTGTCGTCATCGCCGGGGGTGCAGCCGGAATCGGCTCCCACCTGGCCCGCTGTCTTGCTCCTTTCAGGCCCCGCCTGATCCTGCTTGGGAGGACGCTTCTTGACCCGGGAGTTGATCCGGCAGAACCACTTGCCGAACACGCATCTTCCGGGGCAGTCACGATTGATTCCAGGGCATTGGAAATTACCCGGACCCTGGCAGATTTACACGCCTCAGGGATTGAGGCAGCCTACCATACCTGTGATATTGCCGACCCTGAGGCGGTTCAGGCATGCCTGGAAGAGGTGATCCACCGTTACGGCAAAATCGACGGGATCATTCACAGCGCCGGTGTTCTCAGAGACGGTCCCCTGAACCGGTTGACTCTGGATGATTTTTCCATGGTCACGGATGTCAAATTTCTGGGAGCCTGGAATCTATTCTTATTTGCTAAAAATGCCGGCTTGAAATTTTTTGTGGGTCTTTCCTCAGCCGCCGCCATCCAGGGAAATCCCGGACAGGCCAATTACGTTGCCGCCAACCGGATGATGTCTGCCTTGCTCAGAAACCTGAGCCGGGAAAACAGCGACATCCGGTTCAAAGCTTTGATGCTTCCCCCTATCGAAGGGGCGGGCATGGCGGATGATCCGGAAATCCAGGCCTTGCTCAAGAAAAAAGGCGTCGCCTATATTCATGTGAATGAGCTTTCAGGACTGGTCTGCCGGGAAGTCTTTCTATCCCCGGCTGAAGACCATTGGGTGATGTTCATGAAAAAACTGCCGTCTGTGAGGACGGTATTGCTGGATGACAGGACCCGTCCTTCTTCCGGTGGAGATCTGGATTCCGGCCTCCTGTCCTTCAAACCCGGGGACTTTCCCATGATCGAAAAGATTTTGCACCTGGACCTTTGTCGGGAAGAACTGGAAGCCCACCGGTCCTTCTTTCTGGAAAAAGATCTCTGGATCACGGACCACAGGCCTTTCAAATTCATCAAACATCCCATTGTCTCAGCCACCATGGTTCTGGAAACCTTCATGGAAGCCGCCCGAATACTGTACCCCTACCTTCAGGTGCGGGGAGTCCGAAAAGTCCGGCTCATGGATATGATCGAATGCTGGCCGGGGGTTCCGAGACCGGCCCGGATTTCCTGCCGCAGAGCCGGTGACGGCCTTCGGGAGGTATTGTGCGACACTTCCCTGGCGGCACAGGAGATCTCCCCGGCCGGGAGGTTGACGGACCACTTTGCCCTGCAATGCAGCGGCCAGGTGATCCTTGACGGCGGAGGGGAAACGCCCAAGGAAGGGTTCCTGGATTTTCCCATCCGGCCGGATGAACTCAGGACAAGGCCCATGAATCGTAAAAAAGTGCTGAAATGGTACAAAGACCGCAGTGGCCTCGGAGGCCGGTACCGGGTGATAGAATTCCTTGACGGTACAGGTCCGGGCGTCATCCGGGGCCGGACCATCTATCCGGAGACATGTGATTTTGCAAATCTTCAGAACGTAAAATACCAATATTCCCCCTACCTTTTCGAGGCGCTTTTGCAGTTGGTGTGCTGTCACATTGCCGTAACGGACCCATCGGAGCCAAGGTCCATGATTCCCCTGGAAATCGGGGAAATGCGGTGTTTCAGAAAAGTCCGGGTGGGGGAAAAGATAACGCTGGAAGCCAGATTGCGGGCCCAGGATGACGAGGTGCTCACCTGGGACACCAGAGGGCTTGATGATCAGGGTGAAACCCTGATGCAGATTTTCGGGTTACAAATGAAATGGATTTCGGACTGATCCTGAAGGGGTCAAAAAGATTGCAAATCAAAAAAACAGGAGCGGATAGGGAAATGGACAATCAGGGATTCACCGTTCAAACGATGAATTTTTCTCATGAAAAAGGTCCCGTCTTCTATGCATCGCTGCCCTGCGGGCCAATGGCAGGCCAAATCGGGCCGGACCAAAAACATCATTTGATTTCCGGGCTGTGGGATCACCTTCTCACTGTGAAGAATCCGTTTTGGATGAGCAGACCGTATGTCAATGGGGATGCTTTCCCCATCCAGGTGATCCGGGTCATCCGGGTCATCCGGGGCCCTCTTGGCAGGCCTCAACTCCTGCTGGGGGATCATATGGGCCCGGCCATCTCTTTTTGCCGGAGCGGCAAAAACCTCTGGGCGGCCCTCTGTGGAGATGACCATGATATCGGTATTGATGTCGCAGAACGTCATGAATTCCAGGGCAAATACCCTTTTCACAGGGTTTTTCACCCCCAGGAACTCAAGCATGCCTTGAAAACGGCAGGTGAAGATTTGAAAAAGGCGGCGGCCTTGCTCTGGTCCGTCAAGGAGGCCGTTGCAAAGGCCCTGGGATGTGGCTTTCATCTTGTGGACCCGCTGCATGTGATCGTTTATCCGTCCATAGATGGCGCCACGGGGGGTACGGCAAAGGAAAACGGCAGTTATGATTTTCCGGTAGAATTATCGGAAAAGGCAGTCAAGCGATTTCCCATGGCGCAGGACCGGTCCTTACGGGTCAGTTCGGTTTGCCGCGGGAAAACGTGGCTTTCCATTGCCCTGTTGAGTCGGCAATCTTAATGAGGACAGATTCATGACCCAAAACAGCGAATATGCAATTGAAGTCCATAACCTGACCAAGCGTTACAAGGGATTATCGGCGGTTGACAACATATCGTTTACCGTCAAGAGGGGTGAGGTTTTCGCCCTGCTGGGCCCCAACGGGGCAGGCAAAACCACCACCGTCGAGATCATCGATACCATCAGAAAACCCACGTCCGGCAAAGTGACCCTTCTTGGAATGGATGTCACCCAAAAAAAGTATGACATCATCCCCCGCATCGGCGTCCTTCCGCAAGGATTCAGTTCCTTTGACCGGATAACGGTCAAAGAGACCCTGCAATATTACTCCCGGCTTTTTTGCCGCAGAAAAACCAATATCGAGGGACTGATGGCGCTTGTAAACCTCAAAGATAAGGTCAAGGTACAATACAGGAACCTCTCCGGAGGGTTGAAACAGCGCCTCGGAATCGCGGTTGCCCTGGTGAATGATCCCGAAGTCTTGTTCCTGGACGAGCCCACAACAGGGCTGGACCCCCGGGCGCGGCGCGCGGTGTGGGATGTTCTCCTGGGCCTTAAGAAAAAGGGAAAGACCCTGTTCCTCACCACCCACTACATGGAGGAAGCCGAGCTTCTTGCAGACACGGTTGCCATCATAACAAGAGGAAAGATCACGGCCATGGGTTCTCCCGGAGATCTCATAGAAAGCAATGCCGATTACCTGGTCGTCATGCTCAAGTCTGTGGATGAAAATATTTTTGACATCGTTCAAAAAATGGGATTTGCACCGGACTATGACAGCCACGGGGACATCAGGGTCCAGCTTGGACACACGGAGGATGTCCGAAGGATACTCAACGCGGTCCAGGCCGCCGGGGCGTCGTTTACCGGCCTGGATGTCCGCAAGCCCAATCTGGAAGAGGTCTTCCTCAAACTGACCGATGAAACGCTCGTGGAAGACTCCGCCGGCATAAAGGAGGCGCAATGAACCTGCACATCATCAATGGAACCATCATTCGGGCCAATATCATTTGGGCCAATATCATCGTGAGCATCAAGAGCTTCTACCGAGAGAAAACGGTGGTGTTTTTCAGGCTTGCCTTCCCGGTCATCCTGATACTCGTATTCGGCACCATTTTCATGGAAAGAGACAATGAAATTTTTGAATTGAGCATCCAGGACCTTAGCCGGACAACCTCATCCGAAGAACTCGTAAATGCCCTCCGTCTCAGCAAGAGATTCAAGATCACACTGGTCCCCCCTGCCGCCAATGCCAAGCAGTATGCCAAGGCCAACAAGCGGAATCTGATTGTCATTATTCCCAAAGATTTTGAAATGTCCCTCATGCAGAAAATGGGGTCCAACGACTTTGACACAGCCGTCAGTCTCACCCAATTATACGACCCCGGTTCCTTTGGGGTGACGACCAAAATAGGGGTGCTGGACATGGTGCTGGCCGGGATAAACCAGGAAATGTCAGGGAAACCGCCGCTCATTGTATCGGAACCCGTATCCATACTTAAAAAAAAATACCGGTTCATCGAATTCTTTGTTCCAGGGGTCATCGCCATGGCCGTGATGACGGCGAGCCTGTTCGGTTCGGTGAACGTCAATGCCGAACTCCTTCAGAAAGGCGTCATCAGAAAGCTTTCCACCACCCCCATCACCCGGATGGATTGGATCCTGTCAAACGTCCTGTACCAGTTCATCCTTGCGGTTCTGTCCACAGCGGTGATGTTGCTGGTGAGCTATATCGTGTTCAACGTCAGTCTTGAGATCAATGCCTGGCTTGTGGTGTTTGTTGCCCTTAACGTATTTTCATTTGTCGGACTGGGCATGATTCTCACCCGCGTTGCCAAGGAGGCTGAAAGCGCCTCGGCCGCGGCCGATGCCCTGATGTTTCCCATGATGTTCCTCTCAGGAACATTCTTCCCTGTCGAGATGATGCCTGAATTTCTGCAGAAATTTGCCAAGGTTCTGCCGCTTTATTATGTGAACGAGGGACTCAGGGCCGCCATGGTCGCTGTGGATCACACGGCTGCCCTGAAATGCGCCTTGATCATCGGCGCTTTTGCCGCCGTGGTGTTCGTTCTCGGCATCATGATAACAAAATTAGGCGGAGAGACCCCATGATATTCAATGCACGGGACAAGATCACCCGGGGGCTATTGTCATTGGCCAGGGCCCCTTTGCCCTTTCATCTCTACTATCGCCGCCATTTTCCTTTGCCGGCGGTCATCCTGATCGAGAACACAAACTGCTGTAACGCGCACTGTGTGATGTGCCCCCGTGAGAAGCTGACCCGGAAACCTGGTTTTATGGCCTTTGAATTATTTGAGAAGATTATCTCAGAGGTGTCCGGCGCCAAACGAAAACCGGTTGTGCACCTGCACGGATTTGGAGAACCGCTGCTGGATGAATCATTGCCGGAACGGATCAGGCTCGCAAAAGCCTTCGGGATAAAGCATACCTACCTGGTTACCAATGGGTCATTATTATTTCCCGAGACCGCAAGAAAAATCATTGGTGCGGGGCTGGACAGGATGAAAATCAGTTTTTACGGCACCGATGATGAAACCTATGGCCGCACCATGAGAGGGCTGGATTTCAACGTGGCTTTCAATAATGTCAGAGAGTTCGTGAAAATAAGGAAGGAAATGAAAAAAAAGACGCCGGCACTGATCCTTCAATACCTGCCTCAAACGACCAATGGCGCCGAGACAGAAGAGTTTAAATACCTGTGGCGCTCTGTCCTGGATAAGCGGATGGGTGACCGACTGAATTTCATCTCTCCGGACAATTTCGGCGGCGGGAGGGATTACAACCCCGTCGGAAAAAAAATAACGTCTGTCTGTTTTTATCCCTGGTCAGCCCTGTCCGTGCTCTGCGACGGAAGGGCAGTGACCTGCTGCGTGGATTACAATGGGGCTCAGGGCGTAGGAGATGTAAACTTGCAGACTGTCATGGAAATCTGGAACGGGCCTGTGTTGTCCGGCATCCGAAAAAATTTCGGCAGGCTTGACTATGGCGGATTCCCGGTCTGTCAATGCTGTGATTGGGTACACCGGCGATAAAGGGAGGTGGAAGATGAAAAAAAAGATATTCTTTATATGCGGCTCCATGAATCAGACCACCCAGATGCATCAGATCGCAGGACACCTTGGCGAGTATGACCACGCCTTCTCGCCCTTCTATGTCGACGGATTTGACGAGGCGCTCAGAAGACTCGGAATGATCGAATTCACCATTGCCGGAAACAAACTTTCCAACCGTTGCCGGGACTATCTCCGGGACCAGGGTCTGCCCATGGACGAAAAAGGACGCCATCGACCCTACGACCTGGTGGTGACCTGCTCGGATGTGTATTTGCAGAAAAACATTAAAGGCGACAGGATGGTGCTGGTTCAGGAAGGAATTACAGACCCGGAATCTTTCATGTTCCATCTGGTCAACCGGTTCAGGTTCCTTCCGCTCTGGTTTGCAGGCAATGCATTGACCGGCCTCAGTGATGCATACCAGGTGTTCTGCGTTGCCAGCGAGGGGTATCGGGACTCGTTCATAAAAAAAGGCGTCCGTGCTGAAAAAATGGTTGTCACGGGGATACCCAATTTCGACAAATGCCGGCAATACGGCAGCAACACCTTTCCCTACAAGGGCTATGTGCTGGCCTGTACGTCCGCGCTGAGGGAGACGCTCCAGTATGAAAACCGCAGGGCCTTTATCCGAAAAGCCGTCAAAATCGCCGGGCCCCGGCAGCTTATCTTCAAGCTTCACCCCAGCGAAAGGGTCAGGCGCGCCACCCTGGAAATAAACCAATACGCACCCGGAGCCCTGGTGTTTTCTACCGGCAATGCAGAAGAAATGATCGCAAACTGTGAAGTTCTGATTACCCGGTTTTCATCGACCGCCCTTGTCGGTCTTGCCCTGGGCAAGGAAACCCACTCAGACTTCAATATGGAAGAAATGCGTCGATTGACGCCTGTCCAGAACGGTTCGGCGGCCCTGAACATATCAAATGTCTGCCGCCGGCTTCTCGAAAGTGAGGACCCATGTTAAATCAATTCATTGATATTGCCACTCAAAAATTACGCGCCAAGCGTATGGAATATTTTGGAAAGCACCCGGACGTCTATACCAAAATATATGCTTTTACCCGGTCAAATCTGCTAAAGGCATTGGACTGTTACCCGTATTATCCGAAAATCGAAAAATCCAATGCCACCGAAGTGACCATTGACGGACGACGGAAAATCATGCTGGGGTCTAATAATTATCTTGGACTTACCAACCATCCCAAAGTGATTGAAGCGGGTGTGAAAGCCTTAGAGGAATATGGTTCGGGATTGACCGGCAGCCGTTTGTTGAACGGAAATACCTTGCTGCATGATCAATTGGAAGAAGAGCTGGCGGATTTTGTTCACATGAAAAGCGCCCTGGTGTTTTCGACCGGATTTGGAACGAATTTAGGAACCATCTCCACCATCTGCGGTCCTGATGATTTGATTTTCAGTGATGAATATAACCATGCTTCCATTGTCGACGGTATCCGTTTTTCCGGTGCACGAAAATGCAAATACAAACACAACGACATGCAGGATCTGGAAGAAAAGCTGGCCTTTGCAGACCCCAAATACCCCCGGTTCATTGTGACGGACGGCGTCTTCAGTATGGAAGGGGATATTGCCAGACTGGATGAACTGGCCGCCCTATCTAAAAAATATCCGTCACGCCTGATGGTGGATGATGCCCATTCTTTCGGGGTTTTAGGTCCCCATGGCGATGGAACTGCCGCACATTTCGGCGTCACGGGAGACATGGACCTGATTATGGGCACCTTCAGCAAATCCCTGGGGTGTGTCGGCGGGTTTATTGCCGGTGAAAAAACGGTCATCGAATATTTAAAGCATAATTGCCGAACCATGATCTTTACGGCAGCCCTGCCGCCTTCCAATGTAGCGTCCGTCATGGCAGCCCTGGGAATCATCAGGGCAGAACCGGAACGTCGTGAGCGGGTGATGGAACATGCCCGATTTATGCGTAACGGTTTAAAGTCATTGGGATTTGATATCGGTGAAAGCGCCACCCCGATCATTCCCATTGTTATCGGCAAAGATATCAAGACCTTTCAGGTATGGAAAGACCTTATGGATGCGGGTGTTTACACAAATCCCATTGTTTCACCGGCGGTCCCTCAAGGCAGAGGCCTGTTGCGTACCAGTTACATGGCAACCCACACGCGCAAACAATTGGAATTCTGTCTGGATATGTTTGAAAAAGCTGGCAGAAAAGCCCGCATTATCCGTTGAAAGGAAAGACTGTGAAACCAAAGCAAGCATCATCAAAGACCGTATTGATTACGGGCGCATCTTCCGGCATTGGTCAATGTACGGCAGCGTATCTGGCCCAAAAAGGATATCAGGTGTATGGCACATCCCGCAGGCCCGAATCCTGTCCGGAAATAAAAAATGGTTTCATGATAAAAATGGATGTCCGGGATACCGCCTCTGTTAAAGAAGCCATTGCATATATTGTCGGAAAAGAAGGGCATCTCGATATTCTGGTCAACAATGCCGGTTATGGTATTGGCGGCGCCGTTGAAGACACACCGACGGACATGGCCAAAGCGCTGTTTGATACCAATTTTTTCGGTATCTATCGCGTATTGCAGGAAGTGCTGCCGGTGATGAGACGGCAGTCCGAAGGACTCATCATCAACATGAGTTCCATTGGGGGCATCATCGGACTTCCCTTTCAGGGGATATATTCTGCATCCAAATTTGCCGTGGAAGGACTCACAGAGGCCTTATATAAAGAGTTATCCATGTCAGCCATAAAAGTGGTCCTGATTGAGCCCGGGGATTTTAAAACCGAATTCGGCGCAAACCGGCAGACCATTAAAGCACAACATAATGCAGATCATTTCCAGCGGACAATGAATGTCATTGAGCACGACGAACAAAACGGCCGGCCGCCCCTAAAAATTGCCTGTCTCATTGAAAGAATCATAAACACCCCCAAACCCCGGTTGCGATATGCAGTGGGAGCACCTGATCAGAAATTATCCATATTTTTGAAGAAAATATTGCCAAACCGATGGTTTGATCAAATCATCATGTCATATTATAAGCTTAAATAAACAGATTCACCCGGTTTTCA
>CAZAHK010000074.1:15402-18652 GCA_964484555.1 uncultured Desulfobacula sp. | reverse complement strand
TTGACCCGCATGGCCTCCAGTTGTTTGATCAAAGGATGGACCCGGCCGGGTTCCATGGTTTTCCAGACCGACAGATCCTGATCGCAGGTTTGAATACCAAGGCGGGCCTGGTGCTGTTTTTCTTCGTTTTTGGACAGGGTGTCCCGGGCTTGTTTCAGATCCTGTTCTGTTTCATTGATCTCTTTTTCAAGGAGTTCAAGCTGGTGCTCAAGGGCCTTTAAAACGTCTGAAGCGGCCTCCAGTTGTTTTTTCTCCTCTTCCAGACGTGATATATCCAGAGTGACGGATTTCCAATCCAGATTGCTGAAATCCAGGAATTCACTGAGGCGGATAAGGTTTGTCAGGGTTTCCGCAAGGTCCTTTTTCTGCCGGTCCAGATTTGAAATCAGGGCAGCCGAAGCCTGCATCTTTTTTTCCAGTTCCCGGCAATGCTGCTTCAGGGTTTTGATTTTGGCTTCATTGGTCCAGCCCAGGATATAATGGGACCGGTCCTTGATATCCCTGCGGTCGTCTTTTTCATGGCGCTTGCCGCCGGATCTGATCTGGCCTGCTTCGGTCACAGCCTGGGGCTCCCGGTGAAACTGCCGGATATCACTGCAGCAGGCATAATCAAACCGTTCGGACAGTTCCCTTTCCAGCCAGTCATAAAAAGGGGAATCCGGTTTGATGGACAGTTTTTTGACCAGGGACTCCGGATGAAGGTCATGGGCCGCCTCTTTGCCGTCCATTCGGACCAGGTAATACACCAGGCGCCCTTTCAGATGGGTGGTATCCACCCAGGCCGCCACATCCTTATAATAGGTCTCAGACACCAGCAAAGAGAGGCCGAAATTGTGAAGCAGGCGTTCAGCCGACCCTTCCCAGGCTTTTTCCTCTTCTCTGATCTGAATCAGTTCCCCGGCAAAGGGCAGGGCATTTTCATGAAGATTAAGGTGGGCGCACAGATCATTCCGGATACGGATCTGTTGGGCATGGATATTGCTCTTTCGCCGGGACAGGGATTCCAGCTCCAGCTCCAGTTCATCATGGTCTGCTTTCAGGTTCCTGAATTCAACCTCGGCATCGGTGCGCCGGTTTTGCAGGTCCGCGTCTTTTTGTTTTAGAATGTGTTGCCGGTCTTGGATGTGGCGGGCATTATCGTCAAAATCATCGCGGGTATTCACCGGCTGCAAAGACAGATTCAAAGCCAGGTCTGCATACCGGTTCGCCTGGCCCTGTCGTTTTTCCTTTTCCAGGCTTAACCGGCGGATTTCTGACCGGATACGTTCCAGGCGGTCACCGCCGTTTTCGGCAATGGCCTGTTTCAACTCGTCCCGTCCGCCCATCTGTTCCCGGCGTTTGATATCCAGGGTGTTGATTTTTCGCTCCGAGCGGCCCTGTTCATCCACCAATAGTTTTAACCGCTTTTTGAACAGCACCCTTTTGTGAAAGGCAAAAAATGGGGTCAGGCCCTCCCGGAATTCCCGCAATTGATTTTTTTCATGGGTCAACAATGTCTGCTTTTTGCAGTCATCTACCAGGGGTGTCAGGCGTTCGATCTGATGCTTGGCCCGGATGACGGCATCATGGGCCCGGCTCAGGTCGTCAAAATGATGGATCAGCGCCTCCATGCGGGGCAGAACGTCAAAGGGTTCCAGCATGTGTTCCCGGACAAAATCCGTCAGATTGCCCACGGATTTCATGGAAACCGTCTGGTGAAACAGGGCCAGGGCCTGTTCGGTTTCAATGCCGAACCGTCGTCTGAAGGCAGCCCCGTATTTGGGGAAGCTCTCGAAGACCTCGGTTTTGGGGAGTTTTTTCAGGCGCTTTTTAAGTCGGCTGATATCCGGGCCGAAATCACTGAAATGATCGCTAATGGATAAGGCCCTGTCCGAGACTAGGTAAAACCGGTCGGGCTGGCCATGAGTTTCCCTGAGCCAGAACACCTGGGCCAGGGTCACTTCCTGAACATAACCTTGGTTCTTAAACACGCCCAGGATGACGGAAAAACTGTTGTGGTCCCGCAAGGCCACGGATTTGGACGCATGGCCGGTATCGCTGCGCTCGGACTTGTAATAGCCCAGAACATAGGAGCGGAGGCTGCGCTCCCGGACGTCGGCTCCGGCCGCCTTGTTATAGGCCACCCGGTTGGCCGGGACCAGCAGGGTGGTCACGGCATCCACCAGAGTGGATTTGCCTGAACCAATGTCCCCGGTCAAAAGCCCGTTCCGGCTTTGAAGATCCAGTCGCCAGACCTTTTTATGGAAGGTGCCCCAGTTAAAAACCTCCAGGGTCTGCAAACGGAACCCGGCCAGGCTGTCGTCGGATGAAAAATCAAGAAGTTCCTGGTCCATCAGTCCGTCTCCTTCAGGCTGTCCGAGTCCGCCATACGCTTTTCCTGATATTCCCTGAGCCGGTCATCCAATTCATGAAGCCATTGGGCGTCCACAAAAGCTTTTAAAATGCGGATGACTTCAATCTTGTCCTTCTGGCCTTTCAAGCGCCGGATAAATCCCAGGTCGGCAATCCTGTTCAGGTAGATATGGATTTTGTCCAGCAGGCGTGCCTCATTGCCGCTGGATGGAAAAAACACCTTTACCATATCGGCAATATCTTCCACCGATAAGATGAGCCGGTTATCCTCCCCTGATGCATCGCTTTCAGCCAGTTTTTTCCTTAGAAGCGCAATGATCAGGCTCACGGGGTAAGACAATGGCCTGCGGCCCACCAGCCGGGGAAGAGGGTCTTCGCCTTCCTCCGGTTCCCGGGTTTTCAGCCAGGCATATCCTTCGGATGCATCCAGCACCAGATCCAGCCCCAGGACCCGCACATAATCCCGGACCACAACCTGGCAGTCTTCCAGGTGCTGCCAGAGTTTTTCATCATTTTCCCGGAACACCACCCCTTTCATCAGTTCGATGAGGGGCTTTGAGATATTTTGAAGAGGGTTGTCCGTGGTATCCATGGTTCACCTGCTGAAAATTACGGCGGAAAATTCCGCCTGACGGGTCACCCCGTGGTCATCGGTCCAGAACACCCGGTGCTGCCGGGAATCATCAAACTGGGCCTTGTCATCGTCCCCTGCCAGGCTCAGATAGGTGATCAGTTCGGCCAGGCCTTTTTCCAGGGGGTGTTCGGCAAGAATCTGGGCAAGGGTCACCTGTTCCCTTGTCTGAAGGGCGTTGCGTATAATCCCTTTCAGTTTGAGCTTGTCTACAAATACCGTGGCATAAAGCAAATCCGACGGAATATCCGAACCATCTCCCAGAAA
>CAZAHK010000074.1:0-15302 GCA_964484555.1 uncultured Desulfobacula sp. | reverse complement strand
ACGGTGCGCTGGGTATGCTCACCTGCCTCCAGCCAGTCGTAATGCACCCTTTTAAGGCGCATATCCGGAGACAAGGCCTTGACGGCTTCAAGATCAAACACCCGGTGCAGAAGACCGGACAGTTCTTCCTGCCGGGCCGGTGACATCAGAAGATCCCAGAAGGCATTGAAACTTTTCCCCTGGTCGGATTCAGCGATCACATCCCGCTCGCCGAAAAAGTCTTCAAGCAGATTGCCCTTGCTGCCTTCCCAAAGGGCAATCTGTTCCCGGATCTTCTGATCCAGGTGTCTGAAATTGTACTCCACCTCACGGAAATCGCTTAACAGTTCCCGTGCGGTTTTATTGACCAGCAGAAACCGGTCTTTGACGGCCGTGTCATCCAGCACATCCATGCGGCCTTCCCGGACTCGGGCCAGTTCCTTTTCAATATCAGCCTTTCGTTTTTCAAGTTCCTGTATTCTCACTTCTGCATCAGCCTCGGTTCCTTCCACCATCTGCCGCAGCAGTTCAAAAATCGTCATCAGCCTGGACTCGGTTCCGATAAAAGGCCGCCTGACTAGATTCTCCAGCCAGGTCAGGGCTTTTTCCACCGAAGGCATGAGATCATAATGTACTTCATCGGAGCCCTGGGGATAAAATTTCCGGAGCCAGCCCTTATCCTCCCCGGCCCAGTCATCCAGATAGGATTCCGCCTGCCGGGGAAAGGCGGCCTCCCCTTCTGTTTCCCGCAGCGCAAAGAGATAGTCTTCCAGGGCCGAAGCAAGATCGGACCGGCTCATGCGCCTCTGGTTGGGAACAATAAAGACCTTATGGATAAAGGCTGCGATGAGCGGACTATGATCCGCCACCAGCAGTTTCCACGCCGGATGGGTTTTTCTCAATGCCTTTAATGCGGAATAGTCAAAATCCATATGATCCCGTGCCGTTTAATCCAAAAGACCATCCAATATCCAATGATACTCAAATACCGATATCTTGAGCGTACCAAATGAGCTCCTGTAGGACAAGACCTTTCCTTTTGTCAAGAAGATTCCAAACATCTGCCCGACCCGGAACTTTTCTTGTAAAAGTTATATGCGATTGTCCCTGATGGTGCTGAGGTTATCCTTGACAGCCCCCTGGGTTATCATATATTAAAGAGTCCTTTATCAAAAGTATGAGAGGTTTTTATGGTTCTGAAATTCATGGATATTGTGTCAATCGTTGCCGACAAGGAGACCAACCTGCCGGTAGCGGATTGATCATTGTTCTGCCCAACAGCTTTAAAAAAGAGCCCTGGTTTTAAAGACGGATTTTTCCTGTCTCTTCCCCCGCAGATCTCTGGTTGAGAATCTATCTCTATAGTTGCCCCCTTTTGTCGGCAACGCCGCCTGTATCAAAATATACAAAAACGATCAAACGCACCGGTGGGACGAATGCCCTGCCTTGTGCGGTTTCATGCACCGGCAAAACCGGTAAAATTAAAGGAAAAGACAGGCAGGATTCAATCATGAACATCGGACAAGATACAAATATAAACAACGGTACTCATCACCTTTTACAAATGGGATGGACCTCCCATTTTCAGACACAATTGGAACCGTTTTCCAACAACGGCCTTATCCCGGCCAGGGTGACCGGGGTCAGAAAAAACAGTTTTTACACCAGCAACGGGAAAAGCGAATGGCTTGCCACCCTGGCCGGAAGGCTCAAATATGACACCGGGGGCCTGTATCCGGCCACAGGGGATTGGGTTCTCATGGCCGATGCCGTGATTTCCAGGGTGCTGGTACGAGAGAATGCCTTATCCAGAGGAGCTTCAGGCGCCCGCAGCAAACAGGAGGCACAGCCGAAAAAGGAGCAGGTCATTGCCGCCAACCTGAATACTGTAGCCATCGTTTCCGGTCTTGACCAGGATTTTAACCTGCGCCGGATAGAGCGTTATTTGACCCTGGTCTACAACTGCGGACTGGAGCCCATCATCATCCTGACAAAAGCAGATCTTCACCCGGACCCGGATCATTTCACCGGTGAAGTGGAGGCTGTGGCCTTCGGCGTTCCCATCCATCTGGTGTCGGCATCGGACGATACAGGCCTGGCCGCCCTTGCGCCCTATCTGGCTTTTGGCCGGACCATGGCCATGGTGGGGTCCTCCGGTGCGGGCAAATCCACCCTGGTAAACCGGCTTTACGGTAAAGCCGTACAGCCTACGGCTTCAATCAGTACCCATGTGGGCAAGGGGAAACACACCACCACCTCCCGGGATCTGATCATGATGCCCCAGGGGGGAATGGTGATCGATAACCCCGGCATCCGGGAAATTTCCTTCTGGGAAGTGGATCAAGGGATCGACGCCGCGTTTCCCGAGATTGAAAAGCTGAGCCTGGAATGCCGTTTTGCAGACTGCACCCACACCCGCGAACCCGGTTGCCGGGTCCTTGGGGCCGTCGATGGGGGCGAAATCCCGAGGGGCAGGCTGGAAAACTATTGGAAAATGAAGCGGGAACTGGAATATCTGTCCCATCGCCGTCACAAAAGTGCCGGTCGCGTGGAAAAAGAAAGGTGGAAAGAGGTCACCTTGAAAATCAAGGCCATGAAAAAAAGGAAATGCTGATGTTTACAAAATTTTAATAATCGCTACAACACTCATGATTTACACCCAGCGGTTTAAACAATAGCTGAAAAATAAAAAGATCTGAAAAAGAGGTGAGTTGCTGATCTTCAAATTTGATCACAGGAATTTTATCGAATTTAGCATAAATTTGTGCTTTACTGGATTTCACTTGAGGCGGCCTCCTGAATTGGGTTGTTTTTTTGCCTGGCAAACTAATTATAGCCTTTATTTATAGGTCTCTCAATATTTTTTGCTCTCAATTTTCTTCTTTATTTTTGCAACGACAAGGTTTACTTTTAATCCCCCATGCTTATGATTTATTGACATTGGATTGAATTAAACCCTAGGTCAGGAGCAATCAAACCGGTATGAAAAACGGCGGTTCAGCATCGGCACCAAAGATCCGGTCACGGAAGGAAACAGGTTTGGAAGCGGGTTCCAAAGAGCTTGACAGGATCATCGTCCGGGGGGCCAGGGAACATAATCTCAAAAATATCGACATCGACATCCCTAAAAAAAAAATGGTGGTGCTGACCGGGGTGTCCGGGTCCGGCAAGTCCAGCCTGGCCTTTGACACCATCTTTGCCGAAGGCCAGCGCCGGTATGTGGAATCCCTTTCCTCCTATGCCCGGCAATTCATCGGCCAGATGGAAAAGCCCAAATATGACACCATCCGGGGGCTTTCCCCCACCATCGCCATTGAACAGAAGGCCGCCGGCAAAAACCCCCGCTCCACCGTGGGGACCATCACGGAAATCTATGATTATCTCCGGGTCCTCTTTGCCCGGATCGGCACCCAGAAATGCTTTCAGTGCGGAAAAACCGTAGGCCGGGGCCATGCCCAGGGCATGGTGTCCCAGATCCTGGCCCTGCCTGAGAGTTCAAAGGTCCTCATCCTTGCCTCCATCGTGGAAAACCGGAAGGGTGAGCACAGAGAAAAATTTGAAGACCTGAAAAAAGACGGGTATGCCAGGGTCAGGGTGGACGGGGTGGTCCAGGATCTTGAAAACGTCCAGTCCCTGGCCAAAAATAAAAAACACCATATTGAAGTGGTGGTGGACCGCCTGGTGGTGAAACAGGATCAGGCCTTTGAAGACCGGCTCACGGATTCCGTTGAAACGGCCCTGAAACTGGGGAACGGGCAGATCATTGTCCACATCACGGGCAGGGAAGATCTGAAAATGAGCGAAGCCCGGTCCTGTTGCGGCATTGCCTATCCAGAGCTAATCCCCCAGATCTTCTCCTTTAATTCCCCCCTGGGCATGTGCCCGGACTGCAACGGCATCGGCACCCTTCTGGCCATGGACCCGGACAAGATCATCCCGGACAAGTTTCTGACCATCCGGCAGGGCGCCATTATCCCCTGGAAAAACTATTTCATTAAAAAACCCCGGTTCAACAATGACCATTCCTGGGGAATGAGCCAATTGACGGCCATGGAACAGCAGTGGGGCATTGATTTTGACACGCCCTGGAAAAACCTGCCCCCAAAAGACCGGGACTTGCTTCTCTATGGGTCAGTGGACCGGGAAATGACGGTGAGCTGGAATTCGGCCAAGATCCAGGGGGAATTCACCCGGACCCACGAGGGCCTTATCCACACCCTCATGCGGCGGTACAGGGACACCCAGTCCGAAAGCCAGAAAAAATACTATTCAGACTTCATGTCTGCCTCGGTCTGCCCCTCCTGCCATGGAAAACGCCTGAAAAAAGAAGTTCTCCATGTTCATATCAAGGGAAAATCCATCATGGATCTGACGGCCATGACCGTGCGGGAAGCCCATGAATTTATCAATGGGCTGAATCTCACAGGCAACCAGGGGCTCATCGCCGAAGAACTCTTAAAAGAAATCTCGGACCGCCTGGGGTTTCTGGTCAATGTGGGCCTGGATTATCTGTCTCTGGACCGGAGCGGTCCCACCCTTTCCGGCGGCGAATCCCAGCGAATCAGGCTGGCCTCCCAGGTGGGATCCGAACTGACCGGGGTTCTCTATATTCTGGATGAGCCCTCCATCGGTCTTCACCAGCGGGACAACATCAAACTCCTGAACACCCTTCACCATCTGCGGGATATCGGCAATTCCCTCATCATCGTGGAGCATGACCAGGAAACCATGGAAGAATCCGACTGGATCGTGGATATCGGACCGGGAGCCGGCCATCTGGGAGGCGAAATTGTGGCCCAGGGAACACCGGCCCAGATCAAAGAGAATCCTGCCTCCATCACGGGCCGGTTCTTGATCGGAAAAGATAAAATCTTTATTCCGGAGAAGCGAAGAACGCCTGAAGGCCATGGAGATAAATGGATCACCATTGTCCGGGCCACGGAAAATAATCTGAAAAACATCACCGTCAACATTCCCCTGGGGCTTCTGGTGGCCGTCACCGGGGTTTCCGGCGCCGGAAAATCCAGTCTCATCAACCAGATCCTTTACCCGGCCCTGGCCCGGACCCTTCACGGATCTCAACTGAGTGTGGGCTGCCATGAAACCATCACCGGACTCTCCCATCTGGATAAAATCATCAATATTGACCAGAAACCCATCGGCCGGACCCCCAGGAGCAATCCCGCCACCTATACCAAAGTCTTTGACCATATCCGGGATTTTTTTGCCCTTTTGCCGGAATCCAAGGCCAGGGGATACCAGAAGGGCCGGTATTCCTTCAATGTCAAGGGCGGGCGGTGCGAAGCCTGTTCCGGCGACGGGTATATCAAGGTGGAAATGCATTTTCTGGCCGATGTCTATGTCCCCTGCGAGGTCTGCCAGGGCAAGCGTTTTAACCGGGCTACCCTTGAAATCCTGTACAAGGGCCATTCCATTGCCGATGTCCTGGATCTCTCGGTCATGCAGGCCAGGGAGCTGTTCGCCAGCCACCCGGCCATCACCCGGATCCTGGACACCCTCATGGACGTGGGCCTGTCCTATATCAAGCTGGGGCAGGCCGCCACCACCCTTTCCGGCGGTGAAGCCCAAAGGATCAAACTGGCCCGGGAACTGGCCAAACGGGAGACAGGAGAGACCCTTTATATTCTGGACGAACCCACCACCGGACTTCATTTCCAGGACGTCAAACTCCTGCTCTCCGTCCTGTCCCGCCTCACCGATGCCGGGAATACCGTCATTATCATTGAACACAATATGGATGTGATCAAGACCGCGGACTGGATCATTGACCTGGGGCCTGAAGGCGGCAGCAGCGGCGGGGAGATCATTGCCCAGGGGCCGCCGGAGAAAATCGCCCGATCCCGGAAAAGCCATACCGGCCGGTATTTAAAGGATATTTTGAACCCAAAGGCAGGGCCAAGGCCATGAATTTATTTAAATGGGTGATCCGCCCCTATCTTTATACCCAGTATATGGTTTCAAGTATCCTCAAAACCGGCGGCTTTGCAAAAAACCGGGCCGTTTACCGGAAAGAACACTACCAGAACACGGGAAATTATATAAAAGACGGACTCTTCCGCCACCATGTCAAACAGTTCCACGAGTCTTCCTGTTCCGTGGCCTCGGTGGTCTCGGTCATCAATGTGCTGCTGGAAAGACAGGGAATTGCCCCGGCATCCCCCCTCACCCAGCAGGACCTGCTCGAAACGGTGATAGCCGCCCACTGGAAGGAAAGGATGAGCGACGAGGGATACAAAGGCCGAAGGGGCCTTCCCCTTCCCATCCTTGGAGAAGTGGTCCAGGGCAGCCTGGCCGCCTATGGGATTCACTACAAAGCCCTTGAAATTGTTCAGGCGTCAAAGGACCCCGGAAAATCGGAAAGAATCAAACAAATCCTGCGCGCCAGGCTCGAACAATTTGAAAGCCAGGGGGATTGCGTCATCATCGCCCATTTTGACCAGGGAAGCGTCCTGCCCGAACTTCACATCCCCCATATCTCGCCGGTGGGCGGGTATGATCCGACATCAGGGAGGGTCACCTTCCTGGATGTGGACCCGGACCAGCTCCATCCCTACCAGGTTTCTTTTGAGGCTTTTTATGCGAGCCTTTCCAGCAATTACAACCCCGTCTTCCGGCATTTCGGCTATGCCGAAGGCGGGTATGTCTTTATTCAGATCTGATCCTTAAATCAAAATAAATTGTAACAATACCGGCTTCATAGCTGCTTGTAAGTTTTTTCTTTTTTCCAAAAAAATGAAATATAGTGATCCGGCTTTAGTTTTTCATGGTATGGTTATTGATAGTCAGGCAAGCCCCTATAGAAAATATATAAACAACTGATATGATTCTCGATACACCCATAATGAACTCAAATATCTTTTTGATGAGTATGAAATGGTTGATGGGGATCATGGCCGGATTGAGACCCGGAAATATATAATGACCTCTAATATTGGCTGGCTGTAGGATAAAGAGAATTGGGCCGGACTAAGGAGCCTTGGTATGGTTGAAAGCAGCAGTGAGATAAAAGGCGAATGCAGCCATGGATATTGATTATCTGGAGAATGTTATGTTTGGTTGACCGACACCTATAGCCCGGCAGAACATAGGGCCTTTTTAAATTTTACGTGCGTTGGCACTGTGTAAGCCATGTGCACGCCTTGACATTTTTGATTTTGCCATAATTATTTAGAAAAAATTATTAACCGGTAAAAATTGAAAACAGGAGTGACCATGGGAACCAAAAAAACACGTAAATTCAAAGCCGAAGTGCAGCAGTTGCTGCACCTGATCATTAATTCATTGTATTCCAACCGGGAAATTTTTGTCCGGGAATTGATTTCAAATGCCTCGGATGCCATTGACAAGGCCAGGTTCAAAGAACAGACCCAGCCGGAACTGTTCAGCGACGACAATGACTTCCATATCCGGCTTGTCCTTGATCCTGAGAAAAAAACCTTGCAGATCTCGGACAACGGGATCGGCATGACCATGGACGAGGTCAATGAGAATATCGGCACCATTGCCCAGTCCGGAACAGCCGCCTTTATGAAGGCCCTTGAAAATTCCAAAAAAGACAATCTTCTGACCCCGGAACTCATCGGCCAGTTCGGGGTGGGCTTTTATTCGGCCTTTATTGTGGCGGACAAGGTGATTCTTGAAACCCGGGCTCCGGGCGAAAAACAGGGAGTCCGCTGGGAATCCGACGGTAAGGGGTCCTATGCAGTGGAAGATATTGAAAAGGAAAAACGGGGCACCACCATCACCCTTTTCCTGAAAGAACAGGAAGAAGGGGATCAGGATTTTACGGAAGAATATACCATCCGGCAGATTGTTAAAAAACATTCAGACTTTGTCAGCTATCCCATCATCATGAATGTGGAAACCAGCGAATCCATCCCTGAAAATGAAATCATCAAGGATTCCAGCGGCAAACCCATCGGCGACACCTTCCGGAAAATCCGGAAGGACGAAACCCTGAATTCCCGGAAAGCCATCTGGTCCAAGGCCAAGGAAGATGTCACCCAGGAAGAGCATGAAGAATTCTATAAACATATCAGCCATAATTGGGACAAACCCCTGGAGATCATCCACAAGCGGTTCGAAGGGGTGACGGAATACGATGTCCTCATGTATCTGCCGTCCAAGGCCCCCTTTGACATGTTCCGGCCCGAGCGGAAGCACGGCATGCAATTGTACTGCAAGCGCGTCTTTATCATGGATGACTGCAAGGAACTGCTGCCCGAATATCTGGGTTTTGTCCAGGGCATTGTGGATGCACCCGACCTGAACCTCAACGTGAGCCGGGAGATCCTCCAGGAAGACCGCCTGGTCCGGAATATCCGGAAAAACCTGGTGAAACAGATTTTCTCCGTTCTGGAAGGGATGGAAAAGGAAAAATACGAGGAATTTTATAATGAATTCGGCCAGGCCCTGAAAGCCGGCATTCCCACGGATTTTGAAAACAAAGAAAGGCTGGCGGCCCTCCTCAGATACAAGACCACCAAATCCGAGGGCAAATATGTCACCCTGGATGAATATATCGCCAATATGAAGGAAGGCCAGAAGGAAATCTATTACCTGACCGGTGAAAACCTGACCTCCCTCATCAACTCCCCCCTGCTGGAATCCCTGAAAGCAAAGGATTATGAAGTTATCCTCATGGTGGACCCCATTGACGAATGGGTGACCCAGTCCCTTCACGACTACAAGGAAAAGACACTCAAAAGTGCGGAAAAAGGGGACTTGGACCTGGATAAGGTGGATGATGCAAAGAAAAATGAATATTCGGCGCTCTTATCTTTCCTGAAAGGAAAACTGGAAGATAAGGTCAAGGATGTCGTGGTCTCTGCAAGGCTGACGGATTCCGTTTCCTGCCTGTCCGGCGATGCCTGGGGCATGAGCGCCTATATGGAAAAAATCCTCAAGGCGTCAGGCCAGAAGAGCCCGGAACAGAAACGGGTCATGGAAGTCAATGTCAACCACTCGGTCCTGACAAAAATGAAAACCATTTTTGAAACCGATACCACCAACCCGGTGCTGAAGGATTACAGCGAGCTTCTCTATGATATTGCCGTCATCAGCGAAGGCGGGAAACTCGATAACCCGGCAAGATTCTCAAAACAAATGGGGGATCTCATGGCCAAAAGCCTATGATGATTTTCCTTGAAACCCTGGGATGCTCCAGAAACCAGGTGGACAGCGAGATCATGCTGGGAAAGCTGGCGGCAAGGGGCCACGCCCTGACCCCGGACCCGGCCGAGGCCGATGTGATCATCATCAACACCTGCGGATTTATATCAACAGCCTCGGACGAGGCTGTTGATGTTATTCTGGAGATGGCGGAATACAAGAAAACCGGGGCCTGCAAACGGCTCATCGCCACCGGGTGCCTGGCCCAGAGGTATAAGGATGATCCGGATCTGGCGGCCACCCTGCCGGAAGTGGACGCTTTCCTGGGTACGGCTGCCTGCGAACGGATTGTAGAGGCGGTGGAAAGCAGGGAAGCCTTAACTCTTTTTCCCGATCCCAATCACAGAGCCTTCCAGGATATGTCCGAACAGCGGGAACTGCTTTCAGAGCATTTTGCCTATGTCAAGGTGTCGGAAGGCTGCAACCGGCACTGCACCTATTGTATTATCCCGAAGCTCAGGGGCTCCCAGCGCTCAAGGCCTGTTGCCGATATTGTAAGGGAATCGGAACGCCTCGTGGATCAAGGGGTAAAGGAAATCATCCTGACGGCTGAAAACACAACGGATTACGGCCGGGACTTGAAAGGCGGAACCGGGTTCGACCAGGTGCTGTCCGGGCTTGCCAGGGCTCTTGACAATAAAAATGCCTGGATCCGGTTTTTGTACACCCATCCGGAAACCCTGTCGGAGCAAGTGATCCGGACGGTGAAAGGCCATAAGAACCTTGCTTCCTATTATGATGTTCCCATCCAGCATGCCTCCTCCCGTATACTCAAAAAAATGGGGCGGCCCTATACCACGGAAGATCTTTATACCTTGTTTGAAACCATAAAATGGATTGACCCGGAGGCAGCCCTAAGAACCACCCTGATCGTGGGATTTCCCGGTGAAACCGAGGAGGATTTCAAGATCCTGATGAAATTCATCCGGGATATCCGGTTTGATCATCTCGGGGTATTTATCTATTCGGATTCGGAGGATTTAAGCTCCCATCGGCTAAAGGACCATGTCCCCGCTGAGATTGCAGAAATCCGCCACGACCGGATCATGGAAGCCCAGGCCAAAATCTCCCTGGTCATTAATGAAGGCCACGTGGGAAAAATATTCGAGGTCCTGGTGGAAGAAAATCCCGAGCCCGGTGTCTATATCGGCCGGACCCGGTTCCAGGCCCCGGAGGTGGACGGGGTGACCTTTATTTATGCAGACGGGCTTGAAATGGGGGCCTTTGTTAAGGTAAGAATTACGGATGCGTTTGAATATGATATTGCCGGAGAGCTTGCATGACAAAGGACCTGAAATCAAGAATCATTGAATTGACAAGAAAAGACCTTGAAAAGGTTGAAACCGCCCTTGAAATGCAGTTGGACCCCAACCTGGAACTGGTCCGGGAGATCGCCTCCCACCTTCTCTTCAGCGGCGGAAAGCGGTTGCGGCCCCTTTTGATGATCCACAGCGCAAGGCTCTGCGGCTATGCCGGCGGATTTGAGATAGAATTTTCCACCCTTTTTGAATATCTTCATGCCGCCACCCTTCTTCATGACGATGTGGTGGACAAGGCTGATACAAGACGGGGGAAAAAAGCAGCCCACATCCAATGGTCGGCCCCGAAAGTGGTTCTGACCGGGGATTTTCTTCTGGCCAGGGCCCTGGATCTGGCCGCAAGGACCCGGCAGCCGGATATTATCACCGTCATCGCCGGCATTACCGGGGACATGTCCCAGGGTGAAATCAACCAGCTTGAAAAAAAGGGCGAAGTGGGTCTGACGGAAGAAGAATACCTGGATATCATTGAAAAAAAGACGGCTGTCCTGATCCAGGGCGCCTGCCACAGCGGGGCCATCCTTGCCCGGGCATCCGGGGAAAAACAGGAAGCTTTGAAGCAATATGGTTTTCACACGGGCATGGCCTTTCAGATGGCCGATGATCTCCTGGATTATACCGGCACCAAGGAAGCTCTGGGGAAAATTCCCGGCGCAGACATCCGTGAAGGCAAACTCACCCTGCCCGTGATTTACAGCCTTGCCCATGCTTCACCGGAGGACAGGGCCTGGATGGAAAAAATCATTACGGACCCCATATTCAAACCAACAGCATTTGAACGGTTCACGGAAAAATTGATCCATTACAAAGGCATTGACTATACCCGTCAATGTGCACAGGCTCATGTCCAAAAAGCCGTCCAATGCCTGGAAGAATTTGAAGAAGGGCCGTCCAAAGAGATTTTGGGCCTGATCGCAGGGTATTCCATTGAAAGAAAGGTATAAAAAAATGGTTAAAAGAACAAAAGCCGCAAGGGGTCTTGTCTGTTTTTTCTGTTTCTGGATCTTTGCCGGCTCAGTCTATGCGTCAAAGGATTCCGGGGTGTTCATGAGTGTGACCACCGGCCGGAGAATCATTGCCGGTCAAAATATCCAGCAGGCAAAGCAGGGGGCCATTTCCGATGCCTTGGGGGCTGCGGTTCAGAATGCGATTTCAGAACTGCTGACAAGCCAGGTTCTGGCTTCCAATCTGGATTTTTTGTACAGCGAGATTCTGTCGCGTCCTTCGGATTTTATTATCACCTACCGGGTTCTGGGTGATGTTCAAAATAAAAGCGCTTCCCTTGTGGCAGTGGAATCCAGGGTCAACCTTGATGCGCTGGAAAAGACATTGACCCAAGCAAAAATCCTGGATGCCGGAAAAGATAAGCCGGTCATCATGTTCTTCATTTCTGAAAAAACCTCGTCGGAAGATCTGCCCCGGTACTGGTGGGGCAATGATCCTGATGCCTACACCTCTCTGGTGGAGGAGGTCATGATCGAACAAATGACCCGGGACGGATTTGTGATTTCCGGGACCGGCCCCGAACGCCCTGACCCTTCTTTTTATGATATTTCTTTTCATTCAATGGAAGATATTGATGCGGCAAGGCGCCTTGGCCGGGAAATGAAGGCGGATATGATCGTTTTAGGACATGCGGCCGTATCCTTGGCCATCAACCGTATGGGGGAAGAAAAAACCTTTGACGCCCAAATTCTGATGGAGGCCTATGATGTCCATACCGGGGAAAAAAAGGTTGTCTCAACGGTTCAAGCCGTGGCTAAGAGCGATTCAGAAGCGGAAGGCCATAAACAGGCCCTTGCTTCAGCCACAGACCTGTCGGCCAAGGATCTGACTGAAAAAATCAACGCCTATTGGGCACAAACATTAAGAAAGGAATCCTCCTTTTTTCTCAGCCTGTCCGGAGATAATTTTCTTCCACGGTTTATCGCATTAAAGCAGAGGCTCAGGGAAATGCCGGAATTTACAAGCATGCTGCAAAAAGAAATCGGATCCAACAGCGCCCTTGTGCAAATCCTGTACAAAGGCCCCCCCTCTCGGTTTGCCGATGCCGTCATGCTCAAGACCTTTGACGCCTTTGGCCTTGAAATTACAGAGGTGACCGACGAACGGGTCACCCTCCGGTTCCTCGAAAAAGAAGATGTTCCTGGCCCGGAAGCCCGCCGGAACCCGACACCCAAACCGGAGGAAAAAAAGGAAGCCCCCTGATGAAGAGTTTTTCTTGACACGGATACGGTCTTTTGTTAATAGAACATAACGATTCAGGCGCGTAACTCAGTGGTAGAGTGCTACCTCGACACGGTAGAAGTCAGCGGTTCAACCCCGCTCGTGCCTACCAGAAATTTTTAAGGGCTTTCAGATTCGACTGAAAGCCCTTTTTATGCAATCCTTAAAAATCATCGTCCCCGTCAAAGCGGATGACCTGATTCGGCCGGATCTCTTTTGCAGCAGGGATCAGCCGTTTTCCCCTTGCCGGGCCGGAGGGTTTTGAAAGGGGAAGGGGCCGCTTTTTTTCCGGCCGGTTTCTGCCGGGCAGGGGTTTCTGGTCTCTTTTCCCGGTCACCAGCAGGACAAGCGCTCCCACAAAATCACTCAGATGCTCTGCCTGGGCATTCATCTCTTCGGAAGCAGAGGCGGATTCTTCGGCATTGGCTGCATTCTGTTGAACCACCTCATCCATCTCGGAAATGGCGATATTCACCTGCTCGATGCCATTGGACTGCTCACCGGATGCCGATGAAATTTCGGCCACCAGGACGCCGACCTTATCCGTGTTTTGAGTCACCTGGCTGAAGGCGGAACTGGTCTTTGTAACAAGTTCCGAGCCCTCATTGATCTTTTTACGGTGCCTTCAATCAAATCAGATCTATTCCTTGCAGCATTCGCAGCCCTTATGGCAAGGGACTGGCTGGAGGCCGCCACCTGGGTTGCCCCTTCTTCCATCCCCTGGATGATGCGGTTGATGGGCCCGACAATGGACTGGGTAACAAGAAAAAGGATGGCGGCAATGATAAACACGCAGCCACCGGCCAGGACGGCGTTTATATTCCGGATTTGGCGGATGGGGTCAAAAATTTCATCCTCGTTTGCCGTTGAGGCGATGATCCAGCCCATATTCTTTTCTTCGGCAAAGGCGACAATCTTTTCGGCATTATTAAACGTGTAGTGTATCAGTCCATTTTTTTGCTCCATCATCCGGCGACCGAAATCATATTGATTTAAGTCCAGCACCAGTATTTTTGATTTGTCGGGATAGGCAATCACGAGTCCGGCCATGTCGATGATATAGACATAACCGGTTTCCCCCCACCCTTTCGGCATCCACAAAGGCCTTGGTAAAATAATTCAGGTCAATGGCCCCCAGGAGCAAGCCGACAACGACATTATTCTGTTTGACCGGAGAGGAAATGCAAAAAATCGGATTTCCCGAGCCTTTGCTTTTGATGACTTTGGAAACCGCCGTCTTCCCTGAAAAGGATTCCTGAAAATAGTCCCGGTCCAGGACATTTATGGATCCGATATGGGCGGGGTCAGACGATGCGATGATGTTTCCCTTGGCATCGGCCAGGGCGACAAATTCAAAAAAATCAATGTTTTTATTGAAGGTCTCCAAACGGGGTTTCGCTTAAATTATGAAATGTTTTTCAATCCTTCGATAAATGGTTCTGCGCCCGATGCCGAGCAGGCGGGCGGCTTTGGATTTGTTCCAGCCGGTCCTGTTCAAAGCCTTCAGGAGATCTTCTTTGCCGGCCGGAGATTTTTCCGGGGGAAGGGATTTGTCAGGTCCTGAACAGTCTTTTATCTCCACGGGCAGATGCTCGAACAGCATGGTTTTCCCCTGACATAAGACAAAGCCGTGTTCCACGGCATGCTCAAGCTCCCGGATATTTCCCGGCCAGGGGTAGCGCATAAAAGCCGTTGCCACCTCATTGGAAACGCCGTTGATCTGTTTTTTAAAGCGGGTGTTGAACAGCTCCAGAAAATGCTCTGTCAGAAGAGGAATGTCTTCCCGTCTTTCCCTGAGTGAAGGGATGAGGATGTCCACCACCTTGATCCGTAATACAGGTCTTCCCTGAACTGCCCGGAGCGGACCTTTTCCTTTAGATCACAATTTGTGGCGGCAACCACACGCACATCAATTTTTATGGGGGTTGAATCACCTACCCGCTCAAATTCTTTTTCCTGGATCACCCTTAAGAGCTTGAGCTGGATTAAGGGGGAAACATTACCGATTTCATCCAAAAAAAGGGTTCCGTGCTCTGCCGTCTGGAAACGCCCCTTCCTGCCTTTAACAGCACCGGTAAAGGCGCCCTTGACATGGCCGAACAGTTCGCTTTCCAGTAGATTTTCAGCAAGGGCGCTGCAATTGACCTTTACAAAAGGCTTGTCCTCTCGCGTGCTGTTATGATGAATGGCGTGGGCCACCAATTCTTTGCCGGTCCCGGTTTCACCGCTGATCAAAACCGTGCTGTCCGTATCTGAAAGATTTTCAAGGAGGGCGTATATGTCTTGCATCTGCTTGCTTTTGCCGATGATCCGGTGAAACTGATGCCGTTCCTTGAGTTCTATCTCAAGATGAGTCAGCCTTGTGATATCCCTGACAACAAGGACGGCGCCTATCGGAGTCTTATCCTCCCGGCAAAGGGAGGATCCGGTCAAGAGCATTACCTGGCATGGGTTTTCGGGATGCCTGCATTCCACCCGGACATCCTTGAAAGAGATTAGCATTCCGTAACAGTTTGTTCAACTGATCACACACAGATGGTTGAGACTCGACCCCGCTTTACGGAACCATAGAAAAGCGAAAAAAAT
>CAZAHK010000073.1:0-18705 GCA_964484555.1 uncultured Desulfobacula sp. | reverse complement strand
ATCAGAAAAAATCACTGGCCAAGGCGGAGCGAAGCGTTAATCATCTGAAAGCATCTTTTGAACGGATCAGGGTTCCGCAGATTACAACCCCAAGAATAAACGCATTCATTGAAAGCCGGTTAAATGAAGGGGCTGCCAACGCAACAATAAATCGGGAACTGGCCGCACTGAAAAGAATGATGAATATCGGGGCGAAGCAAACCCCTCCGATGGTTGAAAGGGTCCCCCATGTGCCCATGCTGGAAGAAAACAATGTCAGAAAAGGATTCTTTGAACATGATGAATTTTTGGCGTTACGAGAGGCTTTACCAGATTACCTGAAAGGATTTATCACCTTTGCATATAAATCTGGTTGGAGAGTTTCTGAAATTACCGGCCTTAAGTGGTCCAATGTTGATTTGAAGATGCGGATCGTAAAGCTGGAAGTAGGAATGACCAAAAATAAGGAAGGCAGGACGATTTATCTGGATGATGAATTGATGGATGTGTTTATGGAGCAGCGGAACAATCAAAAAGAATCCAAGCAAATCATACATCATGTTTTTACAAACCGTAAAGGGGATGACAAGATTAGGGGTTTTCGAGGTGCTTGGAAAACAGCCTGTGATGTGGCTGGCTTAGCGGGTAGGCTCGTTCATGACTTGAGAAGAACGGCGGTTCGGAATATGGTTCGCTCCGGCATTCCGGAAAGAGTAGCCATGATGATTTCAGGGCATAAAACCAGGGCCGTATTTGAAAGGTATAACATTGTCAGCGAGGGTGATTTGATGGCAGCGGCTAAAAAGCAGGAGGAATACCTGAAATCTCAAATGGGCACAGTTTCAGGCACAGTCGTCGAAATGCCAATAAAAAAGGGTCTAACCCAAAATGGCTAAACCCTTGATTATCAATGGTACCGAAGGCGAGACTTGAACTCGCAAGGGCTTGCGCCCGGAGGATTTTGAGTCCTCTGCGTCTACCAATTCCACCACTTCGGCATGAATGTCTTTTTTAAGGGAAAATCCGGGTTTTGTCAATGAAATTATGGCGCCTTGATGTCAGTTGGTAAGAATCCGGCGGATCTGATTTTCTGAAATAAAGCCTTCCCGGATGATACGAAGGGGAAATACCGTGACATCCACGATGGTCGATCCGATTCCGCCCTTTAAGATTCCGGCGTCCAGGATAAGATCTGAAGTTTCAAAGATGGAGGGGTCAAGAAGGCTGATCCGGTCACAGCCGGGTTTCCCGGAAAGATTGGCGCTGGTACCGGTGATGGGAAACCCGACAAAATCCACCAGGGCCTTTGCCGCCGGGTGGGAGGGGATCCGGATGCCGAGTTTGCCGGAACCGGCGGTGAGGCGTTTTGGGACGGTAGGCTTTGCCTGACACACAAGGGTCAATCCCCCCGGCCAGAATGCCTTCATCAGTTTTCTGGCAGGTTCGGGAATGGATTCTGCAAGATCCTCAAGACAATTTTGGTCCGGGACCAGCACCAGAATAGGGTTGTTTTGGGGCCTTTTTTTGATGTCGAATACCTTTTCCACCGCCTTTTCATTCAAGGCATCGGCGGCTATCCCGTAGAGGCATTGGGTCGGAAAGATGACGACTCCGCCTTTTCGAATGATGCTTCCGGCCCCGGCAATGGCTTCGGGCCCCGGACCGGCAGGGTCAATCCGGATGATCTTTCCAGGCTCATGCAAAGGAGCGGGCCTTTTTATTCACCTTGTCGGCCATGTCTTTTTTAAAGGCCAGAAGCTTTTCCGCGATTTGGGGATCTGAGACCCCGAGAATTTCTGCCGCAAAAATGCCGGCATTATAGGCCCCTGATTTTCCAATGGCCATGGTGGCCACCGGGATGCCCGGCGGCATCTGGACCGTTGCCAGAAGGGCATCAAGGCCCTGGAGGGCCGAGGAATCAATGGGGACGCCTATAACGGGCAGAGTAGTATGGGCGGCAATGACCCCTGCCAGATGGGCGGCATGGCCGGCGCCGCAGATGATGACCTGGATGCCTTTTTCTTTTGCCTCGCCTGCCAGTTTGGCCGCCCGTTCAGGGGTCCTGTGGGCCGACGCCACCGTGGCATAATAGGGGATATCAAATTTTTTCAGGATTGAGAGGGCCTGTTCCATGACAGTGAAATCCGAATCGCTTCCCATGATGACCCCGACCCGGGGCGGGATGGAAAGTCTTTTTAAGGCCTTTGCGCCAATGTCTTTCCGGTAAAAATGCCCGTTGAAGGATATTTTTGAACAGGCTTTATAGGCCTTGTCAATGGCCTCTTTTACCGTGTTGCCCAGGGAGGTGACGCCTAAGACCCGGCCGCCCGCGGTGACCACCCGTCCGTCTTTGAGTGCGGTTCCGGCATGGAAGACAACGGTATCGGCCGTCTTGCCGGCTTCTTCAAGGCCGGAAATTTCCTTGCCTTTTTCATAGTAACCCGGATATCCGCCCGAGGAGATCACCACACAGATGGCGGCCCTAGGGTCGATTTTCACGGAATGCTGGTGCAGGGTGCCGTCACAGCAGGCTTCCATCAGGGGCACCAAATCGTTCTCAAGTCTCATGAGAATGGGCTGGGTTTCCGGGTCCCCGAGCCGGGTATTGAATTCAAGCACTTTAATCTCGTCTTTGTCCACCATGAGCCCGGCATAAAGAACCCCTTTAAAGGGGGTGCCTTCCTTGGCCATGCCCTGGACTGCCGGGATCATGACCGTTTTCATAGCTTTTTCCCGGAGCAGGTGATCCAGGACCGGGGCCGGTGAATAGGCGCCCATGCCGCCGGTATTGGGTCCTTCATCATTGTCGAAAACCCGTTTGTGGTCCTGGGATTCGGGCAGCATCAGAACGGTTTTGCCGTCGGTCAGGGCGATAAAGGAGGCTTCTTCCCCTTTGAGGCATTCTTCCACAATGACAATGTCACCGGCCTCTCCAAAGATTTTTTGATCCAGTATGGCATCTATGGCCTCAAAGGCTTCCTCCAGGGTGGAGCAGATAATAACCCCCTTGCCGGCGGCAAGGCCGTCGGCCTTGACCACACAGGGTGCTCCCATGGCTTTGGCATAGGTTTTGGCCTTGCCTGTATCGGTAAAGGCCTTGCCCCTGGCACAGGGGATATTGTATTTCTGCATATGTTGTTTTGAAAAAAACTTGCTGCCTTCCAATCTTGCCGCAGCCTTGCGTGGCCCGAATATTTTCAGACCCAGGGTCTCGAACACATCCACGATCCCGTTGACAAGGGGACCCTCAGGGCCGACCACGGTAAGATCGATTTCTTTTTCCCGGGCAAAGGCGGCCAGAGTTTGAATATCATCGGCCTCAATGGAAACCGATTCGGCAAGCATCCGTGTGCCTGAATTGCCGGGTGCACAATAAATTTTTTCCACCAGAGGGCTTTTGGATATTTTCCATACCAGGGTATGTTCGCGGCCTCCGCTGCCGATAACCAGGATTTTCATTTTGCTCTCCTTAATTTTGTTTTTTCATGTTCAGCCATGCCAAGGTCGATGAGCCTGTCCAGAAGTTTTGTAAAAGAAAGCCCTGCCACCCGGGCCGACTGGGGATAAAGACTGGTGGCCGTCATCCCCGGAATGGTATTGGTTTCAAGCACATAAAGCTGATGATCTGACAGGATCATGTCCGTCCTGGAATAGCCTTTCAGAAACAGGGCCTCATGGGCTTTGACGGCAAGTTCCTTCACTTTTTGGGTTACGGCGTCGTCAATACGGGCCGGGCAGATTTCAAGAGTGGCGCCGGCCGTGTATTTGGCAGTATAGTCAAAAAATTCATAACCTTCGCCCGGAATGATTTCAATTACCGGAAGCGCTTCGGGGGTATCATTGCCTAGGACTCCGCAGGTGAGTTCAATGCCCTTGATATAGGTTTCCATGAGGATGGCGTCATCATGGGTAAAGCCGAGAGCAATGGCAGCCTCAAGATCTCTTTTGTCCCTGACAATGGTCATTCCCACGCTTGATCCGGCACAGGCCGGTTTGACCACCAGGGGAAGGCCCAGCGTATTCATAACCATGGAGGTATCAATGGTATCGTTCATGGAAAAGGAAAGGTAGGCAGGCATGGGGATCCCTGCGGCGCCAAAAAGTTTTTTGGAGACCCGTTTGTTCATGGCAATGGCGCTGCCCAGCACCCCTGCGCCCTGGTAGGGAATGTCCAGAAGGTCCAGAAGCCCCTGGACGGTGCCGTCTTCCCCAAAGGGACCGTGGAGAATGATCAAGGCGGCATCAATTTTTTGAGCATCCATGACCAGTTTTTTCAGATCGGTTTTGGGATCATAGAGGGCAATGTCGTATCGGTCCTTGTCCAGGGCTTCAAATACCTGTCTGCCGCTGTTAAGAGAGACCTCTCTTTCCGAAGAGATTCCCCCGGACAAGAGGGCCAGCCTGATTTTTTTCATAATGAGCTCCTATCCTTGAAGGATTTTTTGTTTTGCCGCTTCAAACTCTTCCGTGGTGATCAGGTTTTTTTCAAGAAGGGCTGTCAGTTTCAGTATTTTTTGTTCTGTCGCATCGGAAAGGGTTTCATCGATCAGCCCGACCGGAGAGATAAGCGGCTTTTGCGCCAGGCGTGTCTGCCCGTTTTCCCTGGGAGAGATCTTGATCGATGCAAGCCCGCCAAGGAGCTTGACGTCAATGGTTCTATCTTCAAGCCCGGGCATTGAAAAAAACCGGCTGATATCTGAAGAGCTTCTGCTTAACCGCCGGTAGTACAAAAAGGCTCCGGCAAGGACGGCGAGGCCGATAAATCCCATGATCCAGGGAAGATAGTGATATACGCCCTTGAACAGCACCACGGCAACCCCGGCCCCGGCAAGGAGCAACAGATGCAGCAGCAAAATGGCGTATGCCGTGAAGATGCTTTTGACGAGCCCGTCTTTATCTTTATTTATAAAATTCATGACATTTTTTGAATGATCGTTTCCCTGTATTCTTCAGAGAAGAGGGATGAGCAGCAGCGCTCTCCCCGTATGGTATTGAGTTTTGTGACAAGGTAGCTGAGTTTTTTTTGGATTTTAATCCGCTCGGGAGAATCGATTTCTGCTGCTTGAAGCAGGTCTTCGGTTTGCCGGATGTTTTTTCTCAGTTCCACTTCCGGAGGAAGGAATCCGGCGTTTTTCAATATCCTATGGGCCAGCCGGAATTCCTCCGGCACATTCTGATCCTCGAATTTCAAGGGTTTATGGGTTCCCTCAAGGTTATCAAACTCGCCTTCCTGCTGGGCTTTTTTTATTCGATCTTCAACAATTTTTTCAAATCCCGGTATCATGAAATTAAACCTGTGCTCCTGATGAAAATAAGTGAACTCAAATAGGGCCTTCGTTTTTAAAGGCCCAATTTTATTAAACCCTTGGATGATTTGCAAGGGATATTTTCTTGACACCCATCAGGCAATACTGTATCAAATATCATTTTTAATTTAAGACTGGGTTCAAGACGCGGCAGTGAGTTTTCCAGCCCGGAATACAGGGATCATATAAATAGTTTGATTGTGACATGACGAATAAAAAAAATATCAGCCATTACAGAAATATCGGGATCATGGCCCACATCGATGCGGGTAAGACCACGGTAACGGAGAGAATCCTCTATTACACGGGAAAATCCTACAAAATGGGGGAAGTTCATGACGGAGAAGCCGTCATGGACTGGATGCAGGATGAGCAGGAGAGAGGGATTACCATTTCCTCGGCCGTTACCACCTGTGAATGGAACCAGTCCGTGATCCAGATCATTGATACGCCGGGCCATGTGGATTTTACGGTGGAGGTGGAAAGGGCCTTGCGGGTTCTGGATGGGGCCATTGGCGTTTTCTGTGCCGTGGGCGGGGTTGAGCCCCAGTCGGAAACCGTGTGGCGCCAGGCCGATAAATATGCAGTCCCGAGGATGGCCTTTATCAATAAAATGGACCGGACAGGGGCGGATTTTCTGGGTGCCGTTGATTCCATGAAAAAGAAGCTCAGGGCCAATCCGGTCATTCTCCAGCTTCCCATGGGGGCGGAGGATGGTTTTAAAGGCGTCATTGATCTTGTCGACATGAAACAGATCACCTGGGATGATGAAACCAAGGGAGCCCGTTTTTCCAAGGATGATATCAGCTCTGAGTTTACGGAAAAAGCCCTGGAATACAGGGATAAACTTCTTGAGGCCGTCTCCGAAGTCGATGATGAGATCATGGAAAAATACCTGTCGGAGCAGGAGGTTGGAAGAGACGAGCTGAACAGGGCCATCCGGACGGCCACGATTTCCAGGCGGATTGTGCCGGTATTCTGCGGTAGTGCCCTCAAGAATAAGGGTATCCAGACTCTGCTGGATGGGATTGAACTCTATCTGCCGAGCCCCCTGGATATTCCTCCGATCAAAGGGATTCATCCGGAAACCAATGCGGAAATAGAATGCCCGCCCAAAAAAAACGGGCCCCTGGCTGCATTGATTTTCAAGGTATCCATCATTGAGGGCAGAAAATTGTCCTTTGCAAGAATTTATTCGGGCAGGATTGAAACCGGCTCGGAAGTGTATAATCCCTTGCTCAAAAAAACCGAAAAACTATCCCGGATTCTCCAGATGCATGCCAATAAAAGGGAGCGTCTCAAAGAAGCATCGGCCGGGGAGATCATCGGTATTGTCGGGCTCAAGGATTCCGGCACCGGGGACACCCTGTGTTCAGCGGAAAATCCGGTTTGTCTGGAGAAAATGGAATATGAAGACCCGGTCATTTCCATTGCCGTGGAGCCGAAAACCCATTCGGACCAGGAAAAACTGGATGAGGTCCTTGAGAAATTCACCATGGAGGACCCGACCCTGAAAGTGAGCAAGGATGAAGAAACCGGCCAGACCCTCTTGTCCGGCATGGGTGAACTTCACCTTGAAATCATTATTTCCAGGATGCAGAAAGAATTTAACACCAATGTCAATGTGGGGCATCCCCAGGTGGTCTACCGGGAGGTGATCAACACCAAGACCAGGGGCAGCGCCGTTTTTGAAAAAGAGATCAGCGGCAAAACCCATTTTGCAAGGGTGAGCCTCATGCTGGAGCCTTTGGCCCGCGGTGAGGGGGTCTCCTTTGTCGCAAAGGCGGGAAATGATCAGATCCCTGAGCAGTATATGCCGGCCATTGAAAAAGGCATCCGGGAGAGCCTTGAGGGAGGATATCTCAAGGGCTATCCTTTGGTGGATATGGCCATTGTCATTGACGGCGGTGCCTTTGATGAACGGACTTCCGAGCTGGCCTTTTCCGTCTGTGCGTCCATGGCCTGTAAAAATGCCCTGGAAAATGCGTCCATCAGCCTTCTGGAACCCATTATGGAAGTTGAGATATTTGTGCCGGATGCCTTCATGGGAGATGCCATTGCAGATCTCAATGCCAGGGGAGGGAAGATTGAATCCATTGATTCAAAATCAGGCCTCCAGATATTAAAGGCCGTGGTCCCCTTGTCAAAGATGTTTGGATATTCCACGGCCATAAGGTCTGCCAGCCAGGGAAGAGGAACCTTTTCCATGCATTTTTCCAGGTTTGACAAGGTATAGAGCTTAGATTTTTTTCCGGGAATTTCTTTCTTTTCTTTCCTGCTCCGCCCGTTCCTCCCGGTCTTCTTTTTCCAGCTTTGTCACAAGCTCCTTGGCATGATTGAATTTATCCGTATCGCTTAAGGTTTCCAGGGCTTTGGTTAAATGTGTCATGGCGGTTTTGATGGCTCCGGTTTCAAAATAAAACAGCCCCAGATAATAATGGGAAAGATCCGGCTTATTTCGGATGGACATGATATTGGCAAGATTGTAATAGGCTGTGGGGTATGCTGGCGCAGCCTCTTGGATGACGGAATTGAAAAGTGTTTCAGCCCGGTCGATATCTTTCAGATCAAGATAGGCGCTTGCCTGGTGAAATCGGGCCATGACCCCCAAAACAGGTTCCGACTCAACAGCCTTCAAGACATCCAGGGCTTTTTGGGCCTCCCCGTTTTCCTGGTAGATTCTTCCCAGCTCGAGAAGGATCATGGGATCAAACACATTGATGGCCAGTGCTTTTTTCAGGTGGGCCAGGGCCTCCTCCTTCCTGAATTTCCGTTCATATAAAAGTCCCATGCCGTAGTGAAGGGCGGCATTGCCGGGGTCTTTTTCCAGGAGGCGGGTTAATTCGGTCTGGGCGGGTTCCACTGTTCCATAAAGTCCTATAAGCCTGTATTTCACCATCTCAAACCGGAAATCTTCTTTGCAGGAGGGTTTGGTTTTGGGCGGGTCATATTCCGACAAAATGGTTTCCACATGGGCGATACGGCTGCCGGTGCCCGGATGGGTTTTAACATAATCGGGAATATTTTCCACACCCCGGTAATCGGACGCCTTTATTTTCATAAGGCCGGCCAATAACCCTTCAGGTGTAAAGCAACTTTCTTTTAAAAACATGATGCCTTTTTCATCGGCCTCGGTTTCATTTTCCCGTGTAAAGGCCAGCATGGCGGTTTGTCCTAAGGCCAGGGACCCCTTGATCAATGTCCCGGCAGCATGGCCGTCGGATTTGGTGCCGACAAGGATCCCGGCCAGCATGCCGGCCAGGCTTCCGATGCTGATATATTTTGAGCGGTCAATGGATTCGGACACATGGCGGCTGGCGGCATGGGCGATTTCGTGACCGATGATCCCGGCCAGTTCATCAATGGAATCCAGGGAGGTGATCAGCCCCCGGTAGGCAAAAATATTGGCGCCGGGTGAGGCAAAGGCGTTAAACACATCATCATCCACAATATAAAAGGAATAATCAAAAGCCTGGGGCGGCAGAAAGGACAGCAGATGGCGGCCCACCGTATTCACCATATGGTTTGCAATGGGGTCGTGCAAGAGCATCCGGCTCTTGTTGACCTGTTCTATAAATTTTTTTCCCAGCTCTTTTTCATCTGGAATGGATATGGCAAGGCAGGTGTTCGAAAAAAAAGAAATGAAGAGGACGATTGCCGTTAAAATACTTAGGATTTTGTGAGGTTTCATAGGACATCAACTGAGGATAAATTCAGTATGTTCCATGGCGATTTCAATCCGGAAGCTGTAATTACCAATTTTAAAGGATAACCGCCGGTTTTCCCGATAGTCGGAATCAATGACCAGGGTGATGGAACTGTTCAGGGTCAGGGCCTTGGGTTGCCCGAAAACCGCATTGAGCTTGAATTTTTCCTCAATCTCTTTGACGGTTCTGCCCATGATCTGGTTGGTGATTTCTCCAATGGTGTCCGAGACTTCGGGAGAAGCCACGGTGGAGGCCAGTTCTTCCTTGGGCATGTCCATGGTTTTCATATAGGATGTATAGATTTCAAAAGCGGCATCGGCGGAAAAATTGATCACCACCAGGCCGTTATAATCCCCATTGAATTGAACAAAACAGGTTAGATCCGGTTTCATGGAAATCTTGGGGGTTTTTTGAATGGTTGAAGAATAGGTGACCACCTGATTTGTTGCAGCCTCAAGGGTTGCCTGGGCCGTTGCCAGAAAGATTTTTGAGATTTCGTCAATAGAAACAATGGGGGAGATGATGGGTTTTGGCATACGCACTCCTTAAAATATCGGATAATGGACGATAGATCAATTATCAATAAAAACCTTTGAAATGTCAAAGACTTTATTACCGTTCCCCCCGTTTGTAAGGTTCTCCCAGCATGGCAGGGGCGTTTAACCGTCTTGGGTCTTTGAAACTGATGAACAGCAGGATAATAAGGGTGGCGATATAGGGCAGCATGGAAAGAAAATTGGGAGATATTCCCAGGGGCTGCAAAAGATACTGGACCACAAAGATAAATCCGAACAGAAAAGCCGCCCCTATGGCCCGGCCCGGATTCCAGAGGGCAAAAATGGTCAGGGCGATGGCAATCCATCCCCGGCCGGCCGTCATCCCCTCTATCCAGGATTTTGAATAGGAAATGGACAGATGGGACCCGGCCAGGGCTGAAAAGCCTCCCCCGATAAGAACGCACAGGTATTTTATCCGGGCAACAGGGATTCCCTGGGTCTCAGTGGCTTTCGGGTTTTCACCGGTGGACCGGATCTGGATTCCCAGGCGGGTCTTTTCCAGGAGAAACCAGGCGGCCAGGGCCAGAAGGATGGCCAGGTAGAAGAAGGGACTCTGGGCGAACAGGATTTTTCCCAGGTAGGGGATATCGGACAAAAAGGGAAGGGTGAGATCTTCCATTTTGACCAGGAGTGGTTTTCCCACATAGGGTTTTCCCATCATACCGGAGATGCCGAGGCCCAGCATGGTGAGGGCAAGGCCCGAGACCACCTGGTTGGCCTGGAGGCTGATGGAGGTAAAGGCATGGAGGATGGAAATGGCCATTCCGACGCCAACGGCACACAGGACGCCGAGCCAGGGGTTCCCCGTGGTCATGGTGACAATGAAGGCAACAACGGCGCCCATGGCCATGACTCCTTCCACCCCGAGATTCAGGATGCCGGAGCGCTCGCAGATGACTTCGCCGGTGGTGGCCAAAAGCAAAGGGGTCCCGGCTACCATGGCCCTTTCAAGCGTTGAAACAATCATATCTTCCATATCTAAGCCCTTTGAAATTATGGTTTTGCAATAGTTAGGGTGATTTTATTTTTCAGAAAATAATCGCCCATGATTAAGCAGATAAGCAGAATCCCGTTGACAATACCGACAGTGGCTGCCGGAAGGCCCAGGGAGATCTGGACGGCATCCCCGCCCACCAGGATTCCCGCAAAAAAGATGCCTGAAACAAGGGTGAGAAGCGGGTTTAATTTGGCCAGCCAGGCCACAATGATGGCGGTGAACCCGTAGCCCGAGGAAACAGCGGCAGGATACCCGAGATAATGATGGATGCCCGCCACTTCGCCCACACCGGCCAGCCCGGCCAACCCTCCGCTGATGATCATGAGGATGAGGGTGGTTTTTAAAAAATCAATTCCGGCATACCGCCCGGCATCGGGATTTTCTCCAACCACTCTGGCTTCATATCCGAACCGGGTCTTGTAAATCACGATACACAGGATCACGGCGCACAGGATGGACAGGATAAAGGTGGCATAGTGGATGCGAGAGCCGGGGATGAGACCCAGGATGGCGGAATCCGGAAAATTGTCGGTTCCGGGAAAGCCGAATCGCGTGCTGCCTTTCCAGGGTCCCACAATGAGCATGGTCAGGAAATCGGCGCAGATATAATTGAGCATCAGGGTTGAAATGACCTCGTTGATGGAAAACCGGATTTTCAATATGGCCGGGATGATTCCCCACAAAGCCCCGCCCGTGAACCCGGCAAGAAACATCAGGGGTACCATGATATAAGACGGCAGATGATCTCCCAAGAAGAGACTGATCCAGGCGGCAAAGATTGCACCCATGAGCAGTTGGCCCTCGGCGCCGATATTCCAGAATTTTGCGCGGAAGGCCAGGGTGAGGCCTGAGCCGATGAGGATCAGGGGGATGGCTTTGGTCAGGGTTTCCTTGAAACCGTAGAAGGACCCGAAGGAGCCGGAAAAGATTTTAAAGAGGGCATAAAAGGGGTTCGCCCCCAAAAAGAGGAAAACCAGCCCGATCATGAAAAGCCCGGCAACAAGGGATAGGAGATTGGTCATAAAGGACCGGCCGGCACTGATATCGTATCGATCCGTAACACTGAATTTTATCATTGGTTTTTTCCCAAGGCGCTCATATCCTTTTTGATCCGGCCATCATGAGTCCGATATCATTGAGGCGACTGTCACCGGAATCCAGGATGGCCATGAACTCGCCGTCGAAAATAACGGCAATGCGGTCACACAGTTCAAATATTTCTTCCAGATCTTCGGAAAAGAGCAGAACTGCACTGCCGGTTTTCCGAAGTCCCAGCAAATGGTTTCTCATGAATTCCGTGGCTCCTATGTCCAGACCGTAGGTGGGGTGGGAGGCCACCAGCAGTTGCGGCTTTTCACTGATTTCCCGGCCCAGGATGAGCTTCTGGATATTTCCGCCGGAAAGGTTCCGGATCTGGCTGTGGATGGAATGGGCGGATACATTAAAATCATCCATCAGGTTTTTGGCGTGGTTTTTCACATCTTTGTATTTTAAAAAATACCGCTTTGAAAATTTTTTCAAATGATGCTGTTTTAAGATGGCATTGTCATAGAGAAACAGACCCGGCGCAATGCCGAATCGGATGCGTTCCTCAGGCACATGGGAAACCCCCTGGTCATAAATATGCCGGGGCGAGGCATTGGTGATGTCCCGGTTATTGATCCGGATCTTCCCGGATTCCGCTTTTCTTATACCGGTGACGGCTTCGGCCAGCTCCCGCTGCCCGTTGCCGGATACCCCTGCCACACCGAAGATTTCATTTTCAAATACCTCAAAGGAGATATCTTTCAGCACGGGCAGACCTTTATCCCCCATGACGTTCAAATGTTCCACCGATAGAATTTGATTCCCCCTGACGATTTTTTCCCGTTGGATGTTAAACACCACATCCCTTCCCACCATCATCCGGGCCAGGGAGATTTTGTCCGTATCCCGGGTCAGGGCGCTGCCGGCGATTTTGCCTTTCTGAAGCACCAGGACCCGGTCGCAGATGTCCATGATTTCATCCAGCTTGTGGGAAATAAAAATGACCATGTGGCCCTTGGCCTTCATTTCTTTTAAGATGGAGATCAGTTCTTTGATTTCCTGGGGGGTCAGGACCGAGGTGGGTTCGTCCAGAATCAGGAGGTCTGCGCCGTTCAAAAGGGCTTTGATGATTTCCACCCGCTGTTGTTCCCCGGCGGACAGTTGCCAGATTTTTTTTGTCAGATCGATATTGAAATCAAAGGATGCTGAAAATTTTTCTATTTTTTCCCTGATTTTTACGGTGGGAAAGAAAAACGGCGTGTCTTTATGGCTTAAGGCGATATTTTCAAGAACAGAGTGGTTTTGAACGAGCATGAAATGCTGGTGTACCATGCCGATGCCCAAGGCAATGGATTCAAGCGGGTTATGAATCCGGACAGGGGCGTCGTTGATCCGGATTTCGCCCGCATCCGGCTGGTAAAGGCCATACAGGATATTCATCAGGGTTGTTTTTCCGGCTCCGTTTTCACCCAGGAGTCCCAGGATTTCACCGGATTCAATAGAGAAACTGATATCCTGATTGGCTGGAATGCCGTGAAATGATTTTGAAATGCCCCTCATTTCAAGACGTTTATTTTTTCTCATCATCCTCTTTAATTAAAAAAGCCGGGAATGAATTCCCGGCTTTCTAGGATTTCATTCAAATTATTTGGGAATGGTGCCTTCCACATTATCCACATAATACATAATGCTCAGAAGGTCCTCTTTTGAAGCCTTGGTTCCGGCCGGGATCATCTCTTTGCCCTGGTTGTCGCTGATGGGTCCGGTAAAGGGATCAAAGACGTCAACTCCCTGCTGCATCTGCTCATAGCGTTTCATGACAAGGTCATAGGCAGAAATTTTACCGAAGTCCGAAGTATCCACCATGGCTTCTTTGAGAGCAGGAATGAATTTGGGATTAACGGGGTCGGTCTCATTTCCGCCCAGGATGGCGGCTTTTTCTTTGGCCAGCCACCAGATGTCCTCATTGGTCCAGGTTTTATTATTGATATCTTCAAATATTTTGGTATATATCCCGCTCCAGTCCATGAGCTGACCGGAAACCACCGAATCCACGCCGTAATTCTGCATGGCGGAATAATGGCTGAAGGTATAAATCTGGTTGCCTTTTTCCGTATGCCGCTGTCCCACTTCAATGACGGCGGGGGTATCTTCCGTAAAGGCCAGAGCGTCGCAGCCTTCGGCGATGAGGGCTTCGGCGGCCTCTTTGGCCTTGTCCGGGCCGTACCAGGCATAGATCCATTTTACATTGACCTTGGCATCAGGGTTGGACACCTTGACCCCCAGGGCAAAGGCGTCAATATGCCGGACCACTTCAGGAATGGGGAAGGCGCCGACATAACCGATCTTGTTTGTTTTGCTCAGGGCCCCGGCCATGATGCCGTTCAGGTAATACACCTGGTAAAGATCGCCAAAATAGGTCCCCACATTGGCGGATCGTTTGAACCCGGAGCAATGCATGAAAAGTTTGTCCGGATAACGGGTTCCGGCTGCCACCGTATCTTCCATGTATCCGAAACTGGTGGTCAGCACCACGTCACATTTCTGTTCCTGGACCAGCCGGTCAATCATCCTGGAGCTGTCGGATTCGGGCACGGCTTCCACATAAACGGTCTCAAGCCAGGGGAATTTTTTTTCCACATATTTTCTTCCCAGGTCATGGGCATGGGACCAGCCGTAATCCCCCACAGGACCGACATAAATAAACCCGGCTTTCATTTTTTTGCCCGTTGCTTCAGTTGCCGGAGCGACTGCAGGCTCCTTGGTCAGGGCATCAACTCGTTTGGACAATTCATCCACTTTCTGAGATAATGTGGTAACCTGCTGATCAAGTTTGGACGTATCCAGTTGAGCATTATCACAGGAGATGAGGAAAAAGCTGAACAGGAAAAAAACGAACAAGGGTAGGGCAATATACGGTTTTTTCATTCTTTAGGGCTCCTTTGTTAAATGGGTTCAAAATTTTTCGAATAATACGATAATTGACGGTTTCCAGTCAACACTTATGATCCTTAAATTTTAGGCGGCAGATAAAAATTCAAATGGCAATTTTATCCAAGACAGGATAGGCTGGATAAAGGAAAAAAGAATATTTGCAAAGGGTCGTAACCGGGTTTGAGAGGGAATATCACTAAGCCGAAAGATATAGCTATATTCCAAAGGTTTCCGGATATTGGAAACCTTGAATTGCTGCATGCATCCTATCACCGGCAAACCTTTTCGCCCCATTTTCATGAAGGCCATGCCATTGGTGTGATTGAAAAAGGCTGCCTGGGATTTGACTACAGGGGAGAAAAGGTGACGGCCGGTGCCGGTGATATCAATATGGCTGATCCGGGGGAGGTTCACAACGGGTTCGCCCTATCCGAGGAAGGCTGGCAATACCGGATGTTTTATCTGAAACCGGGGCAGTTTTGTGCAAAAAAGGAAAAATATGGAAAAAACAGAACCTGAAACGAAAAAACTCATTATTGTTCCCAGGGAAGAAGCGGTCTTCTGGATGGACAAAAACGGAACCTGGCGCAATGAACATGGAAAATTTGAACATCCGAGAATCATCCGGTATTTTAATTCAGCCATTAAAAAAGATGAAAACGGATATTATGTCCATCAGGAAACCTGCGAATGTGATGAAAAAGTATATTTTCCCCATGAAGACACGGCCCTCTTTGTTGTGGATATCGCCCCGGCCGGTCAGGGCATCGGGCTCCTTTTAAACAATACGGACAGGATGGTCCTGGAAGACGGAACGCTTTTCATGGCCTCGGACAATCTGTATTTTCAGACACCAGTGCACAGGATAAAATTTTCATCCCATGCCCTGGTCAAAATTTCAAAATTCATTGAAGAAGAAAATGGAAAGCTTAGCCTTCTGATAAAGGATAAAACCTATCCGATTCTGTCGTCGGACAATGATTCGGAACTTTGATTTTTTTTGGAAAGGGCAATTTTATCCAAGTAAAACCGTGATTCACAGCGCATAATCGGCCTGTTTTATTAAAATAGATAATAGATAATAGATAAGGAAACGATTATGCAATCAAATATTTATGCCTGGGCAAACCTCTCCCTTGCCATGATCATTGTCGGCAGCTCTGTTGTGTTCGGGAATCTGTTAATGATCGGGGCGGTTGTGGGAGAGGCCTTTTTTCTTTTAATGCGCAAACGCATTTCATCGGACATTTCCAATCTTGCATTGACGGGATATCTCTGCTTTCTTGGATTTATACTGTTTTTGCCCCTGTCCGTGTATGAGGCCAGGTCATTTGATTTTTCGGCGGTCAGCCCCGGGGCATGGGGGGCCATGCTGTATTTTGGGGCGGTATTTACGGTATTGGCCTATGTTTTCTGGTTTCAGGGCGTATCCAGAGTTTCGGGCAGTACAGCCGGGGTATTTACCGCAGTCATGCCGGTCAGTGCGGTGGTCCTGTCCTGCCTTTTTCTTAAAGAGCCGTTTACCCTGCACCATGCCCTGGGCGGAGCCTTGATTCTTTCGGCCATTCTCTTGATGACAAAGACCGTGAAAAAATGAGGGCCTTTTATTTTTCCACCCCGGTTCTGGCCCCCACCCCTTTTGTATAATAGTGTTTGATTTCTTTCATTTCCGTTACCAGGTCCGCCAGGTCAATCAGTTCTTGGGGCGCATAGCGGCCCGTGAGAATGACTTCAACATGGCCGGCCCGGTTCAGCAATATCGTTTTCAGGTCTTCAAACCGAAATAAACCAAAATACAGGGCAATATTGGCTTCATCCAGGACAACCACATCATATTCTCCGGTTTCGAGAAGGGCCCCCATTTCCTTTAAACCTGCCAGGGCAGCGGCGTAATCTTCCCGGGCCGGTTTCGAATCAATAAAACATCCCCTGCCGTATTGTTTTACCTTGATACCCGGAATGGAGGTCAAAGCGTCCAGTTCGCTGTAATGCATCCCTTTGATGAACTGACCGATAAACACTTTTTTCCCGGCGCCGGCGGCCCGCACACAAAGGCCTAAAGCGGCCGTGGTTTTGCCTTTTCCGTTCCCGGTATAAACCTGGATATATCCCTGGTCCTTATTTATTCTTTTTTTGATAAAAGAGCCCCCTTTCCTGGCGTGCGGTTTCGATTTTATCTTCTGCTTCCAGGACACCCAGGTATTTATTGATTTCATTGACGTGCAGCCCCAGTAAGGCTGACAGATCATCAAGGGTACAGGGCCGCCTTAAAAGGGTTTCCATAATGGCGGTTTCCGTATCTTCCCGGTATGACCGGATATTTTTCCGCTGGGGGAAGGCTGCAATGATGTTGATATTTTCCATTCCCCAGAATTCACGGATCCGTTCCAGTTCTTCTCTTGTGGCCCCCTTCAGGTCCTCAAGGGTTCCGGGCCTGTCCAGGGTATTGAGCTGGACGGCATCGGGCCGGATCCGCAATATGGCGTTTTTAAGGGCCGTCAATTCCTGTTCATCATCATTATACCCCGGCAGGATAAATATTTCGAGCCATATCCGACCCTTAAACGCCTGCTTGAAATCAACCAATCCTTGAATATACGGATCAATTTTTAACGTTTCCTGGGGCCGGTTGATTTTCTTGAAACCCTTGTCGGTGGCCGAGTCCAGAGAGGGAAGCACCACGTCGGCATCCATGAGGGCGTCTCTGACGGCCTTGTCATACAGCAGGGTTCCGTTTGTCAAAACCGCCGTCGGGATATGGGGTTTTTTTTGTTTTATGAATTGAAGGACATCCTTGATGCAGGTATTGAGGGTGGGCTCCCCCGCCCCGGAAAAGGTGATATAGTCCGGGTCGGGATGGTTGTTAAAATAATGGGTGAGTTCTTCTTTAATCTTGTCAAACCGGATGTATTCTTTTCTTTCAAGGGTTAGCCGGGTTGTTTTTCCGACCTCGCAATACACACAATCCAGTGAACAGATTTTTTTGGGAACCAGATCAACGCCCAGGGACATGCCCAGGCGTCTTGAAGGCACAGGGCCGAATAAATAATGATACATGGCAGCTCTCTTTATTTTTATGAAATGGGGCCATCCCCTTTCATGAGTTGAAATATTTCCGTCAGGGGGTTTTTTGATTCAATGCAAAAGGGGGTCTCTTGTTCCGGCAAAGTGAATTCAAGCTGCCGGCAATGAAGCCCCAGACCGGTATAGGATTTTTGGGTCCTCAGATATTCAATGGATCTTGCAGAGCCGTACCGGGTATCCCCTGTCACAGGATGGCCGGAAAGCTTGGCATGCCTCCGGATCTGGTGCTTTCGCCCGGTTACCGGTTCGACGTCCAGCAATGCATAATGGGGGCTCTGCTCCAGTATTTTGTACCGTGTCCGGCAAGGCACCCGCTTCCCTTCCCCTGCGGGATTGTTTCTTCCGCCCGCGGTTTTGGACAGGGGGAAATCCCAGACCTTGTATTCAGCGCTTTCATCCCTTGATATAAAATTCCCGTGAACCAGGGCCGTATATCTTTTTTTTACCAGCCCTTTGACAAACAGGGTTGAAATTTCTTGCAGGGCCTTGTCATTGACGGAAAGAAGAATCACCCCGCCGGTTTCCCTGTCCAGCCGGTGAACCGGCTGGACCTTGAAGAAAGAGGAAATGCCGAGCCGATCCATGAGCAACGGATCGGACCCGATTTTTTGGGTGAGAACAGACACCAGGTCCTGCCCCGGCTCATTGTGAACACTGATCCCGCAGGGTTTGTCCACGGCCAGCCAGCCTTTTTCAACCCTGAGGATATGGACCTGCGGCATGGCCGGGGGAGTCTGCGGGTTTGTCATGCTTGCCTCACCGTTCCATGGGGTTGGTTTTTATGCTGCATCAGATGCGCCGGATGGAATCTACAATGAACGGGGTGCACCGGACGGCAATGCTTTGTTTTTTGACCCAGATCCGGACCATGGACACGGATTCCCCGGCCAGGGTGGTAATATTGGGAAGGTCCTCGGCAAAGGCAATATCCTGGGCCTTGAATTCATAATAAAAGGTATTGTCGGAAAACGGGTCTGCGATCAATATCACCCGGGCCGGATCATGGGGGTGTTTCCGGGGTGATCCGGAAAAGGGGATATGCTTTGCTTTATCAAGGTTTTGAGATTTCCCGAAGGTCTGAATTTCAAATTTATCCTTTAATTCAAGAAAATTTA
>CAZAHK010000072.1:16906-18749 GCA_964484555.1 uncultured Desulfobacula sp. | reverse complement strand
TGGCCTTTTTCAGACCTTCCTGGAGGCTTGCCTGTTTTTCCTTTCTTTCTTCCTCTGTCTCCTCCGGCAGACGCAGGGCCTCCACATAATCCTTAAAGGCATTGGTATCGGCGTCGATCATGGGGATGAGAGCCCGGGACGCATGGTGAAGGGCAGGAATGATCTTTCTCATTTTCGCATCCAGGGCTTCGAATTTGCGGACCCCCTGGGTCAGCTTGGCGGCCATGGAACCCAGGCCCGCGCCCATGGCCGCCATGGCTGCCGCCACGGACCCGCCGCCGGGGGCGGTGCTTCTGGATGCCACCTCATCAATGAACTGCCGGACGGTGAGGCCTGCCAGAGGTTCTGTTTTTTCTTCGGCAATAATGTATTCAATGATCTTTTCCCCCGGAACAAAGGGCGCCACGGAATTGAGGCCCAGGCGATCCACGGCCAGCCTGACCTTCTGGTCCTCGTCCAGGATGAACAGATTTTCCTTTTCCATATAATAGTCGGCGGCCATGAGGATGGCGTCAAGGGGGAGGATGCCCACGATTTCAGACCCGGCCGGAGCCACCTTCAGCTTTTTGGCCTCTTTTTTGACTTCCTCATACAGGACATGGGGCGGGGTGACCTGGTAGTTGGTCAGGTTCACCGTGACCTGGGAAAGGTTGTAATCCTTGACATACCATCCCATGCCCTTGACCTCTTTCAGTTTTCCGGGCTCATCGGGCCCCCGGCCCGCCTCCCTGAGATTCAGGGCGATTCGGTGGGCCTGGTTGGCGGTGGACAGGAGATTGACATTATAGGCAATAAGGAAGAACCTCGCCCCTGTAACCGTTGCCCCCCATTCCGGGATAAATTGGGCCGGGCCGAAATCCGGGGCCCATTCTTTTTTCATGATTTTCTGTGGCAGCCCTTCATACTGGCCTTCCCGGATCTGGGGCAGGGTTTTGCGGTATTCCCGGCTTGCCGAGGCTTCATAGAGATACACCGGGATGCCCAATTCTTCGGCCACCCGCCGTCCGAAAACCTTTGAAATGGCCACGCAGTCTTCCATGGTCACTCCGGCTACAGGGATAAAGGGACAGACATCCAGGGCGCCCATGCGGTGGTGCTCGCCTGTATGGGTTCTCATGTCGATTTTCCGGCGGGCCACCCTGGCTGCGGCCAGGGCCCCTTCCACCACGGATTCCGGGTCTCCCACAAAAGTATAGACCGTCCGGTTGGTGGACATTCCCGGATCCACATCCAGGAGGCGGCAGCCTTTGGTCTTTCGAATGGCCTCGCTGATGGCTTCTATGGTTTCCCTGTTTCTTCCTTCACTGAAATTGGGCACACATTCGACTATTTTTCTCATGGCGGGTTCCTTTTTTATGACATCTCCTCAAGATAGAGGATCAAATCTTTCAGCGGCATGGGTTTGGCATAATAATACCCTTGAATCAGATCACATTTATATTTGGCAAGCAGCTCAAATTGTTCCCTGGTTTCCACACCCTCGGCAACGGCCTCGATTCCTAAATTCTTAGCCATCAGAATGATGGTTTCGACAATATTGGCATCGTTCTGATCCGTTGTCATATCATCAATAAAGGATTTGTCTATTTTTAGGGTACTGATGGGCAGTTTTTTTAAATAATACAAAGACGAATAACCGGTCCCAAAATCAGGCTGTTTGAATTCCAGGGGGGAAATATTGACGGAAAGGGTCAGGGGAAAGGCAAATCGTTCTTTAAGAATCTTTAGACCCTTGCAGGCTTCCTCCAGGACATATTGGCTCAATTGCAGAATCAATCCGGTTTCCTCGGCCATGGAAAGCCTGTCATGGACAAGATACCGGTTCGGAAGGCCGGTCAATTCA
>CAZAHK010000072.1:6348-16806 GCA_964484555.1 uncultured Desulfobacula sp. | reverse complement strand
GGCCATGGAAAGCCTGTCATGGACAAGATACCGGTTCGGAAGGCCGGTCAATTCATCATGGTATGCCTGGTGTTGGATTTTTTCCTGTTGCAGCTTCATTTCCGAGATATCGTGGAACACGGCCACATAATGGGTTGTTTTCCCGTCATCCTGTTTTATTGAATTGATGCTGAGAATTTCCGGATAGGCCTCCCCGTTTTTCCTTCTGTTCCAGATTTCGCCAGCCCAGTATCCCCTGGTATTTAACTGGCCCCACATCTCTTTATAAAAAGAATCATCATGCCGGTTGGATTTGAGAATTCTCGGGTTCTGCCCGGCTGCCTCTTCCCGGCTATATCCCGTGATATCCGTAAAGGCCTGGTTTACATCAAGGATATGGCCCTCGGCATCCGTGATGCTGATTCCTTCCAGGGCATTCTCAAACACTTTTTTAAAAATTTTCAATTGGCCAACCGCCTTGATACGTTCTTCAATTTCCCGGTTCAATTCATGATGGATGCGTTTCAACTTGGCCATATAGGCATTAAAATGAGCTGCCAGCCGCCCGATTTCACCACTGGCGGTTTCTTCGGCCCGGATATCGTAGACGCCTGAACCGGCCTGCTCCATTTCCCGGGCGAGTCTAACCAGGGGCCGGGTGATGGATCTGCCCAGGTAAAGGCTGAAGGGGAGGAGGACAAGAAGGATCATGAGGATGGCGGCCAGGATGATCCGGTGGATCGGATTGAGCTGCTGCCGGATCTCATCGGAATATACCGAGGACACCACAAACCAGTCCAGAGATGGGATATGATGGGGAAAAAACAATCTTTCCCTGGGGGGCTTCCCCTGATTTTTCCATCCAGTTCATCTTGATTGTCCCGGTCCCGGCCCGTTTCATTTCACCCAAAAGAACCGCCCAGGATTCAGAATTCTTTAAAAGGGAAATGAATTCTTCCCGGTAGCTTGAAACGGATACAATCCAGTCCCAGGGTTCAAAATAGCCCATATAAAGGACCTTTTCCCGCTCCTTGTCTTCTCCGGGATTTTTCCAGGTATATTCCACATACCCTTTTTTTTCGCTGATCTGCTTCCGGGCAAAGGCATACTCGGAGATCTCTTTGTTTTTCATGCCTTCACCGGGATGAACGGCAAGGATGCCGTCGCCGGTCAATGCATAGATATAACCTGTTTTGCCTATGGGTTGGCTCAGAAGAATTTTTTCAGCAATGAGTTTCGCCTCCGAAAGACCCATCCTTCCCGAGACCACCTCCTTTTGGAGTTGATCCAGGATATCCACATTTTTTTCCCCTATGCCCCGCAAATAATTATGGATGGAAGCATTGACAGTGGTATCAATCATTTTCTGGATGGAGACGACGGAAGCCGTCAGATCCTTAACCATATTTTTTTCGACCGTATTTTTCACCAGTGAATTGATGGCCCAGCCCGTGGTGATGAGGGCAAACAGGATCAGGAAGGTGTTCCATAGCATCAACTGGTATCGCAGGGACAATTTCTTTATAATTTTCATCATATTAAAGCCAGCGAAGGGTTCTTATCATGATTACCCCTTTGAAAATTTGGCTTTCATTATCCGCCTCTTATTCATTTTTAGCCGTTAACAGGACCAATCATAGCACCTTTTAAAAGGGCATTCAATGGCCCCGTCGGCAACATTTTCAAAAGCAGATTTCAGAAATTTTTTTAAAGCGGCTGTTCTTTAATAAGCCATTTTCCCAATTCTTCGACCAGTTCCTGTGGATCAATGGGTTTACAAAGATATCCATTCATACCCTCTAATATGCATTTTTCCCGGTCTCCAACCATGGCATTAGCGGTCATGGCAATGATAGGAATTTTGTGATTGCGGACAATAGAATTCGGATTCCTTATTTGACGGGTGGCCTCATACCCATCCATCACCGGCATCTGCATATCCATAAGCACCAGATCATAAGATGTTGTTTCCAAGGCTGTCAGAGCTTCTTTCCCATTCGCAGCAATATCAGCATCCAGCCCAAGTTTCTTGAGGTTGAGCAGAGCTACTTTCTGATTAACAATATTATCCTCAACCAGAAGGATGCGTGCTTTACAATCAGAAAAAAGATTACGAATTTCATGGGCCGTGTGTCGGGTAATAATGGGTTGAGATTGTTTTGATCTGTCTTTCCGGGTTTCAAAAACTTGAGAAAGCACCTTTTTTAGCTCAAGAGTGTTTACCGGTTTGGTTAAATATGCATCAAATCCCATCTTTGAAAAATACTGAGCATCTCCTCTAACCCCCATGGAAGTCAAAATTACCATTCGGGTGTGCAACAGACGAGATTCTGATTTGATGGCTCGCCCCAGTTCTTCTCCGTCCATGCCCGGCATCTGCATATCAATGACAGCGACCAGGAAGGGATCATTTTCTTCAAATGCTTTTCCGAGGGCTTCGATGGCGTCATGGCCGTTGCTGGTTTCAGTGACACGCATATGCCAGGAGGACATTCGAATATTCAAAATTTCCAGGTTTGTGGCATTATCATCCACAATCAATACCCGCAAGCCTGAGAGATCAGCAAGAGAGGAGGGCTGGGGCATGGGGGCGGTTTTCTGTTTTTTCAGACGGATAGTAAACCAAAACTCTGACCCTAATCCTTCTTGGCTGTTTATTCCGATTTTACCCCCCATCATCTCTGCAAGTTGCTTGGATATGGCAAGGCCCAATCCGGTTCCGCCAAACCGGCGTGTGGTCGATGTGTCCACCTGGGTAAATTTATCAAACAGCAGGGCCATTTTATCTTCAGGGATACCTATTCCAGTGTCTTTCACTGAAAATCGCAGTAAAACCTCTTCTTCGGTTTCATTTTCAAGGATAACGCGGATCACCACTTCACCGGTCTGGGTGAATTTAATGGCATTTCCTGTAAGATTGTTCAAAATCTGACGAAGCCGTCCCGGATCACCTTTCAGCAATACCGGAATTTGGGGGGACATGTCGCAGACGAGTTCAAGTTTCTTTTCATGGGCTTGAGCCGCCATCACAACAATAAAATCATTCAGAAGTGATTCCAGGTCAAAGTCCAGAATTTCCAAATCCAGTTTTCCAGCCTCAATTTTAGAAAAATCAAGAATGCTGTTAATCAATGTGAGAAGTGATTCTCCGCTGGATCTGATAGTCTCTGCATAGTGTCTCTGGACATCTGTTAATTCAGTATCCAGCAAAAGCCCATTCATACCTATCACACCATTCATGGGGGTGCGAATCTCATGACTCATATTGGCCAAAAACTCGCTTTTTGCTCTATTCGCCACCTCGGCCTTTGCAGCCATCATATTAGCCCTGGCAGTCGTCTCTTCAAGCCTCTGGTTGGCATCGAGGAGATCTTTTTCAGCATGTTTGCGCTCAGTAATATCCTTTAAAAATCCTTCATAGTGATGGACAGCTCCGGTATCATCTCTCACAGTCCGAGCATTCAGAGAAACCCATATGGAGGCGCCGCCTTTTTTAAAAAGTTGTGTTTCAAAATTTCTGATGACGCCCTCGGTTTCAACAATCCTTTTGAATATATCCCGATCCCCTGGATTCACATAATGCTGCTTCTCAATATCTTCAAAATACATAGTAAGTTCCTGAGATGAATCAAACCCTAAAATACTGACAAGAGAAGGATTCGCAGAAATAATCCGTCCATCCGGCGTGGTTTGATAAATGCCTTCAACAGCATTCTCAAAAAGAAGCCGGTATTTTTCTTCACTCTTCCGTAATATTCTTTCGACCCGCTTTCTTTCCTGAAAAAGGTCATCAAGGTCTCCCTTAATGATTGCTATGGCATCAAATATGGGTTTAAATGGATGGGATTCACTGATATCCAACATAAATGTCCCGGCCTGACCCCAGTTTATGATTCCCATAAATTCTAATAATTCATCTGAATACTGTCTTATCTGTCTTTCTGTATAAATCTTCTCTTTTTCAGTTTTTGCTTTTTTCTCTTTTCCGCGTCCTCGCTCAATGATGGTCAATGCGTCTTTAAAATCAAGGGCTGTTGCTATTGGAAACGGAGCGAATTGTTTGCTGATGTCGATGATGGTCCTCATCTTCTTGTTTAGTCCAAATATGACCGATAATTGGCAATGGACTTTTCCTTGAAGCAATTTGAGCCCATTGATATACATTCGACGGGCTTTCCATGTTGTTTTTTCAAGTTTTTCCCAATTGGATATGCGGTGATAGTATCCTTTCGCAGTCAATCCGGTTTCATCCAGGACTTTTTCATGAAGTTTAAAAAATTTATCTATACAACCTTCTTCCAGATTTCCGTGAGCGACAGAATATAAGATGTCATCCCCGATGAGTTCAAAACGAATACCATAATTCTCCAATTCAAACCCCCAATCCTCCTTTGTGACCCTTACACATTTTTGATTGCCGGTATCGATCCCCTTTTTATGGAGAACGAGAAGCGCATTTCTTAATGCAGTCTCGTAGTCTCGAACAGCAGCGATAGGAACAGAGGGTTTATGCAAATTTACGCCGACATTGAACATCCAGCGCAGGTATGCAGGTGCGGCAAATACCCAGAATCCGATAAGATTGCCGGCATTCATTTCCTTAAGCAGTAAATTTGTCAACAGCAGGCGGCTTTCTTTTGTAGGTCTTCCTATGAGTTTCTCGTAATCACGAATTTCTGCATACTGCCTGCCCCAGAGGCCAGTCTCTTTTAAGATTTTTTCACGCTTTTGGATCATTTCATAAGTTCCTTGATCGCTTAGAACTCCCTTCAGGGTGATGTGGAGGATGGCGTTTCCGATCAGGGCAAAGGAAATTGAATAATTTTCAGAAATTTGAATATCAGTCCATTCGGGCTTTTGCAGGACAGGCAGGCCGGAAACAGAACAAATGAAGGTTTGATCGGATCCATAATGTTCTGTTTTGTCTCTTTTAATCATCATTTTATCTAACAGCCCAATATTTCAAATAGGAGGCTTAATAATAAATGAGACGATTCGACGTTCGTCTCTCCTTTATGATTAAACACGTTCAATATTCCGGTCAGGTGTGAATTAAATCAACTTACAATATATTACTGTGCAAAACAAAAAAAATTTTAGATCCAGTTTGAAACGATGTTAGAAACAATACAATGCAAAAATTATCAAATCGACATTTATCAAATTCAGACCATCTTCTTCTGATGGAAGGAAATTTTCAAGTTCAGGCTAATCATTGAGCTTAATTCGGTGCCGCATCCAGAACCCTCCGCACCTTTTCTGCCAGGTCTGCCATTGAAAAGGGCTTCTGGATAAATGCCACCCCTTCGTCCAGCACACCTTGATGGGCTATGACATTTGCAGTGTAGCCGGACATGAACAGCAGTTTTAAATCCGGATAAAGCGCTGTCAACTGCCTTGCCAGATCCCGGCCGTTCATCCCGGGCATAACCACATCCGTCATGAGCAGATGAATTTTATCTGTATGATTCCCGGCCATCTCAATGGCCTCAGCAGGTGTGGCCGCGGATAAAATAGAATATCCTTTCCGTTCAAGCATCATCCGGGTCAGTCTTAAAATAGCCGGTTCATCCTCAACCAGCAGGATGGTTTCAGTTCCGCCGGCGGTCGTTTTTTTATCAGGCATACCCTTGGTGGCGGCATCTTCAACAAAAAGCCGTGGCAGATAAATTTTAAAGGAGGATCCCCGGCCCGGCTCACTGTAAACATTGATAAACCCTTTGTTTTGTTTGACAATACCATAAACTGTGGCCAGGCCAAGCCCGGTGCCTTTGCCCATTTCCTTTGTGGTAAAAAAGGGCTCAAACAGGTTGTTCAGCGTTTCTTTGTCCATGCCGGAACCATCGTCACTGACACCCAGCAGGACAAAATCACCCGGAATAAACCCGGCATGTTCAGCGCAGTAAACCTCATCAAAGACGACCATGCCTGTTTCAATGGTGATTTTACCCACCCCTGCAATGGCATCCCGTGCATTTACAAGCAGATTAGCCAGGATCTGATCAATCTGAGAAGGGTCCATTTTTACTGACCACAGATTCTTAGCGGGTTTCCAGAGAAGATCGATGTCCTCACCGATGAGCCTTTGCAGCATGGTGATCATCTGTTTGACGGTCTGGTTCAAATTGAGCATTTTAGGCTCAATGATCTGTTTTCTGGCAAAGGTCAGCAATTGCTTTGTCAGATCAGCCGACCGTTGCGCTGCCTTTTGGATCTCTTTCAGGTCTGAATAAATGTCATGATTTTCTTTTACCCGTTCCAGGGCCAGTTCCGCATGTCCCAGGATGACCCCCAGCATGTTGTTGAAATCATGGGCCACACCGCCGGCCAGGCGGCCTACAGACTCCATCTTCTGAGCCTGGAGGAGCTGGGCCTCCATCTTTTTCAGATCGGTAATATCTGTGGCGATCTGCATCCGGACCAGACGTCCGTCCGTCCATTCAATGGCCCGGTCGTGATTGATATAGAACTTACCATTGACGGGGTTATGGTCATGCCAAGTGCAGACACCTGATGCCCGTCCATTTCCATCGATCAGTTGTTTATTGGTGCAGAAATCACAGATCTCCGTATTTTTTCTGAACTCCTTGAAACAGATGCTACCTGTTTTATCACCGCCAAAATCGGTGATCATCTTCTGATTCATGAACAGGATCTCATATGTTTCCATGTCCGCCACGTATACGGTTGAATCAATGCTGTCCAGAATGGTCAGCATTTTTTCATGGGCCATTTTTAAATTGGCCTCCGCCTGCTTGCGCTCGGTGATGTCGAGCGCCGAGGATAACGCGCCGGTCGCTTGGCCTCTTACATCTTTCAGCGAACGGCAAAACCAGGCAAGCAGTCTCTTTTCGCCGTCTTTGCGTCTTTGCCAGCTTTCCACATAGATAAGCTCATCATGTCCGTTAAAGACCGGCTGAACCTCGGAATAAGTGTCTTGTTCTCCTTCAAAAAAGAACGCCGCTTCTTTTCCAAGCGCATCTTTTCCAAAAAATTCAAGCCCCGCAGCATTCGCCCACGTATAAATTTTATTGTTATCCACCTCCATGATGATTTCCGGCACAGCATCAAGCATGGCCTCATGCCGCAAACTCAAGGTTTTTAGACGGACCTCCGCCTGCTTGCGCTCGGTAATGTCGACGTGGGTACCAACTATTCTAACAGCTTTTCCTTTGTCGTTAAAAATGGCTTCTGCCCGCGAGAGGATATCAACCCAATGTCCATCTTTATGCTTCATTTTAAATTCTAACACAAATCGATCGATTTGCTTCGAAATGAGCTTCTGCTGGAGTTCCCATGATTTCTTAGCATCCTCTGGATCAGTAGTTTTTTCCCAAATTGAAAAATCATTCGGGAGTTCATGGTCCTCATAACCGAGCATATTTTTCCATGCCGGAGAGTAATAAATGTCGTTGGTTTCAAGATTCCAGTCGAATAAACCATCATTAGAAGCTTTCATTGCAAGTAAAAATCTTTCTTCGCTCTTGCGCAATGTTTCTTCAGTGCGTTTGCGCTCGGTGATGTCCTGGGCCGCACCCCAGAGTTCAACCGTTTTGCCTGCCGAATCAACCTCGGCCTCACCCTGCACCCATATCCATCCATTGCTTCCGTCTTTTCTTACGGTTTCCAGTTCGAGCGTGTAAGGAATTCCGGACTCCCTGGTATGGGCCAGGGCCATAGACAGCCTCTCCCAGCCTTCAGGAGTAAACAGTTTCATATGCTCGGTATAGGGCGGAGGAGGCAACGACGGATCGAATCCATATATATTGTAGAGTTCTTCCGTCCAAACGACCTCATTGGTTGCCACGTCCAGACGCCAACTGCCGACATGGGCAATCCGCTGTGATTCTCTCAGATCCTTCTCGTTCCTCCATAGCGAGTCCTCGGCCCGTTTGCGCTCGGTGATGTCATGAAAGATACAATGGGTCTGCTGAAAGTCTCCGTTTTTGTCCCTGCTTATCTTCCCGGTAAAAGAAACCAGAATGAGATCTCCGTTTTTTTTGACCATTTCAAACTCAACACCCAGAATTTCGCCGATGGCCTTGAACCGCGGAAAATTTTCTTTGAAATGATCCTGCCAGTCAGGATGCAGAAAATCTGCAAAGGATTTACCAATGACTTCTTCTCTGGTATATCCGAGGGTATCCAGCCAGGCTTGGTTGACAACAATAAAATGACCATTTTCATCCAGTGATTGATAGCCCAATGGGGCTTTTTCATAAAGCACCTTGAACAGACTTTCGTTTTTCTGTAATGCTTCCCTGGAATATTTATGCTCGGATTCTATTTTTTCCAGTTCCTGAACCCTTCTTTCCAATTCTTCATAGGATGGTTTTGCTGTCATATCAGGACCCCTTTAAATGTCCGAAACATGCATTTTTTAGATGTGTCTTAGATTTCTGATAAGAATACTGCGTTTGGGTTCACCAAAGCCTACCTTGTGGTAAGATCCCTTTTTTCGAATCTCAACCTTATTGCAATTATCACAGACTTTTTTAAAAATCAACCATTCTGCAACCATCCTGAAACTCATGAACGATCAAAAAGACCTGTATTTTCAAGTCTCCCAAGCCCAAAATCCAACCTGCCAGTCAAAAAGAAGTTGTTCAAGGATGAAAAATCAGGGTAGGATGGCGCATGAAAACAGAACCTGGAACATATGCCCTGATTCTTCAATGCGCGTTGCGGGCCGGAATCCGGATCGGACGCAGGCTGCGGGTGGAAAAATAGTGGTCCGCGGGTTTACCGAAGCGGGATTCACTGAACCGGGCGGCTTTCATCTGGAAAGCTGAATGTCAACCCGGTTGCAATGAAAGGCGCAGGTATTTCCCATATCGGTAAGCCGTTGGCTGGTCAACTGGTTGGCCCCGCCGCCGGGAGAAAGACTGGGCCAGTGAAGGCCTTCGGCCACTAAAAGCTCTGTCCGGACATCGTCGGTGACATGGGCCAGGAACCGGCATTCTCCCCGGCCGTTGAACACCCGGACCGGGTCACCCTGGGCGATGCCCTTGGCCCGGGCGGTTTCGGGGTGGATCATCACCCGTGCCGTGCCTGCCTGTTCCCTGATTTTGCCGATTTCATTAAAGGCCGAGTTCAAAAAAAGGCGATGGGGCGGGGTAATGAATTCCAGGGGGTATCGGTCTTTGCCGTCGGGATCTCTTAGGGGCTGGCCGTCGGGAAGGGGATCAAGGCCCTGATCGACCATGGCCCGGGAAAAGAATTCCACCTTGCCCGAAGGCGTGGCAAATCCATGGGCGTAGGGATTGGGCGGGATGTTCAGCCTCACCGGCCTCCCGGACCTGACCATTTCCCTATCCACCCCTTCCATAAAAGGGGATTTGTCTTCCAGAAAATGTTCAATGCATTCCGTCTCGCTTACGGAAAAGACATCCTCCATAAACCCGAGCCGGGCGGCAAGATCCTGGAAGATGTCCAGGGTGGCGCGGCTCTGACCGACGGGGGGGATAACGGGCCGGGCCAGTTGGATATAATTGTGGCCGTAGGCCCGGTAAAGATCGGTGACCTCCAGGAAGCTTGCCCCCGGCAGGATGATATCGGCATAGCGGCAGGTATCGGTCATAAACATTTCCTGGACCACGACAAACAGATCTTCCCGGCATAATCCCCGTAAGACCTCGCGGGACTGGGGAGCCACCACGGCCGGGTTGGATAAATACACATAGAGCAGGTTGACCGGAGGGTTGTCCAGCCGGGTCAGGGCATGGCCCAGCTCCACCATGTTGACGGTCCGGACGCCGGGCGGGCGAAGGTCCGGCCGGGTCAGAAACCTCAGATCCGAGGGGGCGCCGCCCAGGGACCGGGTGATTCCCCCGCCGGGGGTTTGGAAGGCGCCCACCAGGGCGGGCAAGAGCGAAACGGTCCGCATGGCCATGCCGCCTTTGAGCTGGCGGGCCGGTCCCCATCCGGTCCGGATATAGGGAGCCCTTGCCTTGCCATATCCCAGGGCCAATTGAATGATCATTTCCTCGGGCACGCCGCAGATTTCGGCGGCCCTGGCCGGGGGATATTCCGCCGCCCTGGCCTTTAACTGCTCAAAGCCCGTGGTTTGCCGGGAGATGAAATCCAGGTCCGCCAAATCCCGGTCAATGATGACCTGCATCATGGCCAGGGCCAGGGCTGCATCCGTGCCCGGTTTGAGCATGACGTGCATATGGGCCTGCCGGGCCGTCCGGTTCCGGTAAGGGTCAATAACGACCAGGGTGGCCCCGGCCTTCCGGGCCCGGCTGAAAAAGGGCCAGGCATGGATATTGGTGGTGAGGGTATTGGAACCCCAGATGATGATATAATCCGATTGGGCTGCCTCCTGAATCTCGGTGCTGGGTCCTTTGCCCAATGAGGCCTCAAACCCGGCTGTGGCAGCCGGGCCGCAGATGGTATAGTCCAAAACGCTTGCCCCCAGCCGGTTAAAAAAAGCGTGCCCGGAATGCCGGTGCACCAGCCCCATGTGCCCGGCATAGG
>CAZAHK010000072.1:4553-6248 GCA_964484555.1 uncultured Desulfobacula sp. | reverse complement strand
TTAAAAAAAGCGTGCCCGGAATGCCGGTGCACCAGCCCCATGTGCCCGGCATAGGAATAGGGAAGGACGGCCTCGGGTCCCTGTTGGGAGGACACGGATAGGATCCGGGACGCCACCTCATCCATAGCCTCGTTCCAGGTCACGGGCTTAAACCGGGCCGACCCCTTGGGTCCGGTCCGCTTCAGGGGGGTGGTGATGCGGTTGGGGGAATGGATGTGTTCGGGATAAGAAAAGGCTTTTTTGCAGAGAAACCCGGCCGTGTAAGGATGGTCCGGATCACCCTTGACGCTTACGATCCGATCCTTTTCGACCTTGACCAGAAGGCCGCAGGTATCGGGACAATCCTTGGTGCAAACCGCTCTCTTCCACATGGCAGGCCCTCCGCATTCTAAAGTGGCTTTTTCCAAAAGGAGATCGCTCCCCTGGTACCCGTTAATATATTCGGATGTTCTTGATTTTGCAATTCCCAAGCTTGCCGTGGCGTTAATATTTTTGGTAGGCTTTTCGATACCTCGGGGCAGAGCATCTCTGTATGTGAAGCGCGACATGTTTTATAATTTTTGAGACAGTCTGATACAGGTGTGATACACATGTGCTGAATTTGCCCATTCAAGAAACACGGATGAACTGACTGTTATCGTAAAAAAAACCGATGGCATGCTTCATGCTTTATAACGCCATATTGACATCAACGAGTTTTCAGAACCCGTCAATGGTGATTTTAACCGATAACAGGAGGCAAAAGATGAAAAAAATTTTGATCGCGTATACCAGCAGAGCCGGCACGACTGAGAAAATGGCCGATTATTTGGCCGAGGGTGTCCGGATGTCCGGAAATGAGACTGAGGTTAAAAAAATATCAGCCATCGCATCGGAAAAAGACCTGTCCGGATTTGACGGCTATCTTTTCGGATGCCCCACCTACCATAAAGACCTGACCAGCGGCATGAAACAATTTCTCTTCCTGGCTGAAAAAGCCAATTTGACCGGGAAGATGGGGGGCGCTTTCGGGTCCCATACCCACAGCGGCGAGGCTGCGCCCATGATTTTTGAAACCATGCAGCATGTGTTTAAAATGGATGTGACCGAACTGGGGCCGTTAAATCTGACGGAAGCCATGATGAAAACCGGTGAAGGCCCTAAGGCGTGTCAGCAATACGGCAAGGCCCTGGGCCAGAAATTCAAAAACTAGGGGCGGCGGCGGATCATACCGCCGCATGAATATATCAACCATCTACCATCAAGGAGGGCCTATGGCGGAAGAAGTCAAGGCCGGGTGCGCCCGGCCGACGGGCGGGCCGGTGGGCGAGCCCGCACCTGAGACAACAGAAAACATTCAAATGGAGAAAAAGGAGGCAAGAAGCATGATTCAAGTGGGTAAAAAAGCACCGGATTTCAGCGCACCCGGATACCAAAAGGGTGGTTTCATCAATGTAAAGCTTTCGGATTATCTGGGGAAATGGGTTCTGCTGTGTTTCTATCCCGGTGATTTCACCTTTGTCTGAGCGACTGAAATTTCAGCAGTTGCTGAAAAATACAATGAATATCAGAAATTAGGCGTGGAAGTCTTGTCCATGAGCATTGACAGCATGTTTGTCCATAAAATGTGGGATGACCATGAGCTGTCCAAAATGGTTGAGGGCGGGGTGCCCTTCCCCATGCTGTCCGATGCCGGCGGGAGAGTCGGAAAGGTCT
>CAZAHK010000072.1:0-4453 GCA_964484555.1 uncultured Desulfobacula sp. | reverse complement strand
GAATGGAAAACGGAAATGGCCTTTGATTAAGGCTTGCCCGAAATTACCCGGCGCCCTTCACCGGCGCCGGGTTGCATTTTGGCTCAGGGAACGTTGACGGACGGAAACCTTGCCGCATCGGTATGGGGATAGAATTTAGCCCCAGAAAACATGTTCATGAATTCCTGGTTCACGTTCAGTTCCATATAGGTGATGGACTGCCGGATCTTGAGAATCCGGTCAAAGGCGTCGGGCTTGGTCAAGAGCAGTTTAGCCCCGCCAAGGGAACTGTTGCCCAGGACTTCAAAGGCGGATAGGGGGATGTCCGGGAGCATGCCGATGGAAATGGCGGAGACGGGGTTGATGAAAGACCCGAAGGTTCCGGCCACGTAGAATTTTTTCAGGTCCGTGAATTCCAGGCCCGCCGTATTTTTTACAATGACTTCCAGGATGGTGTACATGGCGGCCTTGGAACTGGTGAGGGAATTCAGGTCCACCTGGCTGAGGAGGATGGGTTCCCCGGTTCCGGAAAGACCGGCCTCCACCAGCACAAAGGAATTGATCCCATCCCTCTGGATCAGGCTTTGGCCACAGGCCGTTTCTGAAAATTTACCCCGAATATCGATACGGCCCGATACAAACAGGGCCGCGGCCAGGTCAATCATGCCGGACCCGCAGATGCCCACGGGTTTCTGGTCTTCAATGGCATGAAACCGGATCTCCCGGGTGTCCGGGTCCACCCAGACCCGGTCGATGACGCCGGGTTTGGCCGTCATGCCCATTTTACTCATGCCGCCCTCCAGGGCCGGACCGGCTGCGCCGGCACAGGCAATGAGAAACTCCCCGGAGCCCACCACAATCTCGGCATTGGTGCCCACATCCACCATGAGGCAGGGTTCTTCTTTCTGGTCCAGGTCGGAAAACAGGATGCCTGCGATCAAATCCCCGCCGAAATAGGACCCGATATTGGGAAACAGATAGACCAGGGCGTTTGCATGGATATCCAGGCTGAGGCTTCGGGCCCCCAGGGTGTCCGGGATATTGGTGCAGGGAATATAGGGTTCCCGTATGAGGTCAAAGGATTCAATGCCCAGGAAAAGATGGGTCATGGCCGTATTGCCCGCAGCCGTGACAATGTAAATGCCCTCTCTACCATAGCCGTTGGCCGTGCAGAGCAGGGACAGGTTCTGGTTTACGGCGTCCGTGACCAGGCGGTTCAATTCCCTGAGCCCGCCGGGTTTGGCTGAATAATGGATCCGGGTCAGGACATCGGGGCCGATGACCGACTGGGGATTGTCAAAGCCCATCTTGGCGACCTCAAGACCGGTCTCAAGATTCAGGACGGACATTTCAATCCGGGTGGTGCCGATGTCAATGGCGGCCCCCAGGACGGGCTTTTTCGAGTCAGGCGGGAGAAGATCGACGAGCCTCCAGGCGTCCCGGTCCCGGAATACCACGGCCTTGGCCCTGAACCCCCAGGATCTCAATCTGGACGGCAGGGTCTGAACCACGGACAGGGGAATCCGGACCCCGCCGGTCTCCAGTTCGTCCATGAGGCTTTTTTCCAGCCTCTGGACATCGGCCGTATTATTGCTCAGGCTGGGTTTTTCAACCTCTATCCAACGAACCCATCCTTGGCCGGCCGTCATTTTCTCAGCTTCTCCAGGCGGGTCTTGACCTTGGGGAAATAATTCATTTCCGTATGGGGCAGAAAGAGGGCACCCATATAATGATCCATATAGGACCGGGTGGAAGCCAGTTCAAAATTGGTCATCATATTGACCACCTTCATGACATCCCTGCGAAGGGCATTGGTCAGGGCATTGATCTTGCAACCGAGAAGGGAGCCGTTGCCGAGGTAAATGACCTTTTCCGGTTCGATTTCCGGCAGAAGGCCGATGGTGATGGCGCTCTGAAGGTCCACATAGCTTCCGAACCCCCCGGCCAGGATGATCCGTTCGATATCGGTGATGGACATCCCGATTTCTTCCAGCAGGGTCAGGGCTGCGCTGAACATGGCGCCCTTGGCCCGGATCAGATTGTCCAGGTCCGGCTCGGTAATGGTGATATCCCGGTCAATGGCGGTATTTTCCCGGAAGACCAGGACATATTCCCAGATCTCATCGGTCTGCCGGATTCTGGGCGTGTCCAGGGTCCGGTTGAATTTTCCCCGGGAATCGATAACCCCGGTTTCCAGGAGTTTGGCCGCCAGGGTGATGAGGCCGGACCCGCAGATGCCCTTGGCCTTTTTATTGCCCACGGTGATGATCATGGGTTCAAAGGTTTCAGGGTCGATGGAAAAATCTTCAATGGCGCCTTTGGTAGCCCTCATGCCGAATTTCACGCCTCCCCCCTCAAAGGCCGGGCCTGCCGATGCGGCCGTGCACACCATCCAGTCCTTATGGCCGATGGCGATTTCCGCATTGGTCCCGATGTCCATATACAGGGTCAGCTCACTGCTCCGGTAGAGGCCCGAGGCCATGATCCCGGAGATGATATCCCCGCCCACATAGCTGGACACGCCGGGATAGATCAGGGCAATGGTGTGGTCTGCCAGTTCGATATCGATTTCCCGGGCCCGGAAGGGCGGATACATGACCGAGGCCGGCACATAGGGATCACGGCGGATATAGGCCGGGTTTATTTTCAGGAGAAGCTGGGTCATGGTGGAATTGCCCGCCAGGGTGATGGTGGTGACCTCATGTTTGCCCACCTTGGCTTCGCCCAGGATGTCCCGGATGATAATATTGATGGTTTCAATGATCTTTTGATGAAGGATGTCCAGCCCGTCCCCTTTTTCCGCAAACATGATCCTGGAAATCACATCCTCCCCATAACTCATCTGGCTGTTGAATTCGCCGTGCTGGGCCAGGACTTCTCCGGTATGAAGGTCCAGGAGCTGGCCATAGACCGTGGTCGTGCCCACATCAACGGCAATGCCGAAATTCCGGGCCGTGGTGTCAAAGGGCTCGATATTGACGATTTCGTTTTTGCCGTCTTCCCGGACAGGTCTGACTATGGTGGCCGTCACCTTGAAATCTCCCTCCCGGATCAGATCGGGAATCTTCCGGATGAGGTCCAGGTTCATGGTGAGCCTGTGTTCGTTGTGGTTAAACCTTAAATCATTGATGATGCGGGCCATGTCGGCCTGGTTATCCCCGGCCGTGGCCGGGGGGAGCTCCAGATAAATCTTTTCCACGGGCGGGATAAAGAGGCCGTCCTGCCGGAGTTCATCCACATCCGAATACACGGCTTTGGCCGTATGGCGGCCCCCGGCCAGGGCATTGAGACGGCTGGTATCCACCTGGGACTCCACGGGGATCCGGATGACGACATCCGAGGTGACCTGGGACAGGCAGGCCAGCCGGTAGCCTTTTTCCCGGTCTTCAACGGAAAGATGCTCTGAAACCCCGCCCTCCAGGGTTCCCTCTTCCAGGAGAATCCTGCATTTACCGCAGACACCGGTGCCGCCGCAGGAGGCGTTGATATGAACCCCGGCTTCCATGGCGGCCCGGATCAGGCTTTCATTTTGTTCAACAGTAACACTGATATTATGAGGTAGAAATTTTACCGTACAGGTCATGGCTCAATCCTTATATTTAAATTCATTTAAAATCCGTTAAAACATAAGGGAAAGTATAAACATTCTCCCGTGGGTTTGGCAAGTTAAGACTCCCGGAGAAAGCTAAATAATTATTTAAAAATCATGAATTTGAATTGAAATTTTCAGATCTTTATGGAAGGATGAGGCGGTTATCACTAAAATGGATTTAGTAAATGCAACCGGTTCATCAAAAAGGGGATTTTCGATGAAGACAATTGATGAAGAAAAATTAAGGGCCATTGTCGGCGAGGCCAATATCAAGACGGACCCTTCCGACCTCTATATCTACGGCTCGGACTCATCGGTCCACCATGCCATGCCCTGGGCCGTGGTCCGGCCCAAAACAACGGAGCAGGTCCAGGCCGTCCTGCGCTATGCCAATGAAGCCCTGATCCCGGTCATTGCCAGGGGCGGGGGATCGGGCATGTGCGGCCAGACCGTCCCTGTCATGGGCGGCATTATCCTGGACATGAAAGGAATGAACAAAATCCTTGAGATCAATCTTGCCGATGTCTATTGCCGGGTTGAACCCGGAGTGGTGGACGATGATTTGAACCTGGCCCTGAAACCCCACGGCATGTTTTTCCCGCCCACCCCGGCCTCCAGCCGGATTGCCACCATCGGCGGTGAAATTGCCAACAATGCCAGCGGGGTCAGGTCCGTCAAATACGGGGCCACCCGGGACGCCGTTCTGGGCATGAAAGTGGTCCTGGCCAACGGAGACCTGGTGAACCTGGGGGCCCGCACACGGGTTGAGGCCTCGGGCTATCAGCTCCACAAACTCATGGTGGGCTCCGAAGGCACCCTGGGCATTGTGGTGGAAGCCACCTTAAGCTTTGTGCCCATCCCGGAATTCCGGTGCATGGGGAT
>CAZAHK010000071.1:0-18750 GCA_964484555.1 uncultured Desulfobacula sp. | reverse complement strand
TGGTAGCGGGGGAAGGATTTGAACCAACGACCTTCGGGTTATGAGCCCGACGAGCTACCAGACTGCTCCACCCCGCATCAACATTGAGGAATATATAGAACCGGTCCTTATCTGTCAAGGATTTTCTTTTTTGGGAAGGAATGAATCGGCCAAGGCCTCTCTGAGTTCACGGATGGACGCAGTGGCCGTACCCACCTTAGCCACAACAATGCCGGCAGCTTCATTGGCAACCCGCGCACTGTCCCTGAAGCTGGCACCCACGGCAAGGCCGAGCCCCAGGAGGGCAATCACCGTGTCCCCGGCGCCGGACACATCAAAGACCTGGCGGGCTTTGGAGGCTATGGCAAAAGGTTCTTCTCCGGTTTCAAAGAGCATCATCCCGTCTTTTCCACAGGTGATTAAAAGCTTTTCAAGCCTGGCCAGGTCCATGATCTTATGACCGGCCTTGATGAGATCTTCCCCGGACCGGATATCCATGTGGGCGGCAAGACCGGCTTCTTTCCGGTTGGGGGTCAGGATGGCGACCTTTTCATATTTGGTGAAATCCAGGGCCTTGGGATCGGCCAGCACCCAGATCCCGTGCTTTTCTGCAAGCCTGACGCTTTCCTTTACAAGGGGGCCTGTGATCAGTCCTTTGTCATAATCCGAAAGAATGACCACATCCACTTCCGGGATTTTTTTGGCCATTATGTGAACCAACCGGTCAAAGGTATCCCGGGTGATACTTTTCCTGATTTCCCGGTCGATTCTCAAGACCTGTTGGTTTGCAGCCACCACCCTGGTTTTCCGGGTCGTGGGCCTGTCCGGCTCGTTGATGATGCCGTCGGTACGAATGCCCAGGGCTTCCAGTTTCTCGGAAATCATCCGGCCGGCACTGCCGGTTCCTGCCGTTCCAATGGCCTCGACCTTTGCACCCATAGCTTTCAAATTATTGATGACATTGCCGGCGCCGCCCAGGGTATGGGTTTCCTTTTCCACGGACACCACCATGACCGGGGCCTCGGGAGAAATCCGGTCCACTCTTCCCCACAGGTATTCATCAATCATGAGGTCGCCGATGACAAGGGCCCTCACCTTTTGAAAATCATCAATATTGATCATCATGCATCCAGTAAGCACCGTATCATGGTTTTGAGTTCCCCATAGGTCCGGGTGACAGGGATACCCGGGAAATCCGTGGTCACGGACGCCGGGGGCCTGAAGAAAAATCCCTGGTCCGCTTCCTGTATCATCCCGATGTCATTATACGAATCCCCAAAGGCGATGACATGGTAATTCATGGCCCTCAAGGCCTTGACCGCCTGTTTTTTCTGATTGGCGATGCGGATATTATAGTGAATGATATTCCCGGCCCCGTCAATGGTCAGGTTATGACACAAAAGAGTCGGGTAATTCAATTTGGCCATGAGGGGTTTGGCAAATTCTTCAAAGGTGTCGGACAGGATGATGATCTGGGATTCCTGCCTGATCCAGTTCAGGGTCTCCAAAGCCCCTTCCAGGGGTTCAAGGGTGGCGATCACCGCCCGGATGTCCTGAATTTTAAGATGATGCTCTTTTAAAATGGCGAGCCGCCGGGTCATTAAGACATCATAATCGCTGATGTCCCTTGTGGTCAGCTTCAATTCCTCGATTCCTGTTTTTTTTGCCACATTAATCCAGATTTCCGGAAGAAAAACGCCTTCCAGATCCGCAACACATATTTTCATCTCTACTCCCGCGCAGTTTCTTCTATTCTGATGACCATGGGAACACCCACAACGGAATCGGTCTTTAAAATCTCGCCCAAGGCCTTCTGAACCCATGCTTCCTTGGCCGTATGGGTGATCATGACCACAGGCACCTTACCGTTGCTTTTCAAGCCTTTTTGATGGACCGATTCGATACTGATATTGTTTTCTCCTAAAATTCCCGAGATCTTTGCCAGCACCCCCGGATGGTCCTGGGCTTCAAACCTGAGGTAATACCGGGTATGAAGCTCGGACATGGCCAGTATGGGTATAGGCCGGATATGATCGTCCTGAACCCCAAGGATGGGGACCCGTCTTTGGGTTCCCGAAATAATATTTCTGGCAATGTCCACAATATCGCTCAATACGGCGCTGGCCGTGGGCATCATGCCCGCGCCATGCCCGTAGAGCATGGTCCGGCCCGTGGCGTCCGCGTCAATGACAACGGCATTCATGGAGCCGTCCACATGGGCCAGGGGATTGGACAGGGGGATCATGGTGGGATGGACCCGGGCTTCCACATGCCGGCCGTGGAGCTTCCCGATGGCCAGCAGTTTTATGGCATAGCCAAATTCCCTTGCAAATTCAATGTCCACCGGGGTGATATGGCGGATGCCTTCCACATGGATGTCTTTCAAATTAATTTCCATGCCGTGGGCCAGGGAATTTAAAATGGCCAGTTTGTGGGCCGTATCAAACCCGTCAATGTCCAGGGAGGGTTCTGCTTCGGCATATCCCAGGACCTGGGCGTCTTTGAGGGCATCCTCAAAGACTGAACCGTCCCGAGAGATCTTGGTCAGAATATAATTGCAGGTGCCGTTCAATATGGCGGCCAGGGACCGGATATGGTTGGCCACCAGGGACTCCCGGAGGGATTTGATAATGGGCATGCAGCCGCCGCAACTGGCTTCAAAGGCAAGGTCCACCCCGCTGCCTTTGGCCTTCATCACAAGATCGTTTCCATGGCTTGCCAGAAGGGCCTTGTTGGCGGTCACCACATGTTTTTTCCGGTCCAGGGCCTTTAAAATAAAGTCCCTGGCAAGGGTTTCACCGCCAATGGTTTCTACAATAATATGAATATCCGGGTCATTGATGATTTCCAGGGCATCGGCGGTAAGGACCGTATCACCCAGGTCGATACCCCTGTCCCGGGTGGTATCGATATCGGCAATGGTTTTCAGGTTTAAAACAGCGCCGGTTCTTTCCGTAAGCAATTGCTTTTTTTCTTTCAGCAGCTTTGCAACACCCGTGCCGACCACGCCCAATCCCAGAATCCCGATATGGATGGTTTTCATACGCTTTAGATTCTCCAATATTCACTAAAGTTTAAAATAAATGTAGATACATTATTCATCAGGTGATGTCAAAAAACTTTTGACTTTTAGGTGTATTCTGATTATCATTAACGGGTTTCAGAAGGTTTAACAGACGTAATGGATGAAGGTATCTTTATATGAACGACTCCCTAACCTATGCAGCTTCAGGTGTTAATATCGACAAGGCCAACAAACTTGTATCCCGGATTAAAGATATTGCAAAAACCACCCCCCGGACCGGTGTAATGGGCGAAATAGGCGGGTTTGGAGGACTTTACTCCCTGAATCTGTCCAATGTTTCCAATCCGGTGCTGGTCAGTTCCACCGACGGGGTGGGAACCAAATTAAAAATCGCATTCATGATGGATAAACATGATACCATCGGCATCGACCTTGTGGCCATGTGCGTTAACGATGTCATTGTCCAGGGGGCAAAGCCCTTATTTTTTCTAGATTATCTGGCCACCGGGACATTGAACAACCAGGTGGCGGAAGATATCCTGACGGGCATTGCCAGGGGATGCAATGAAGCCGGATGCGCCCTCATCGGCGGTGAAACAGCGGAAATGCCCGGCATGTATAAGGCAGGAGAATATGATCTGGCCGGGTTTACCGTCGGTATTGTTGACAATGATAAAATCATAGACGGCTCCTTTATAAGCAACGGGCACAAACTCATCGGTATCGCATCCAGCGGGATACACAGCAACGGGTTTTCCCTTGTCCGCAAAATCCTTTTTGACAAAAAACAATATACCGTCCATTCCAAACTCGCAGACCTTGGCATCCCTCTGGGCGAAGAGCTGTTAAAACCCACCCTCATCTACGTGAAAACCGTGTTGAGCCTGATCCGGGATCTGCCGGTTCACGGCCTTGTCCACATCACCGGCGGCGGCATTGATGAAAATATCATCCGGGTCATCCCCGAAGCCTGCAAAGCCATTATTCGCAAGGATGCCTGGGAAATTCCCCCCATTTTTAAAATCCTTCAAAGGGAAGGGGCCGTGCCTGAGCCTGAAATGCACCGCACCTTTAATAACGGCATCGGCATGGTGGTGGTGGTCCCTGAACAGGCGGTTCAGGAAGTCATGGACAGACTCAGCGCCATGGATGAAAAAGCCTATTATATTGGTGACGTGGAATCCAGGTCTGAAAATGAACCCCGGACCCAATGGGTCTGATCCCATGTCCATCGCATGATTGTTTTAGGGATTGAATCCTCTTGTGATGAAACTGCTGCCGCCCTGGTGCGGTACGGCCATATCACCCTTTCTTCCGTAATTGCCTCCCAGGTGGAAGTGCATCACCAATACGGCGGGGTCGTACCGGAACTTGCCTCACGCATGCACATTGAAGCCATTGTTCCCGTCGTGGAGGAAGCCGTCAAAAAAGCCGGTATCTCTCTTTCCGATATCGGCGGGGTTGCCGCAACCCAGGGTCCAGGCCTCATCGGCGCCCTTCTCGTGGGGTTTTCCTTTGGTAAGGCCTTTGCCTTTGCAAGGCAGCTTCCCTTTGCCGGTGTCAACCACCTGGAAGCCCATATTTATTCCCTGTTTCTCATGGATGGCCCCCCTGAATTCCCCTTTATCGCCCTGGTGGTTTCCGGCGGGCACACCAATGTCTACCATATCTTATCCCCGGACCGGTTTGAACTCATGGGCCAAACCAGGGACGATGCCGCCGGCGAGGCCTTTGACAAAGTTGCCAAAATGATGGGGCTGGGATATCCCGGCGGCCCGGTCATTGAACAACTGGCCCGGACACAACCCCCGGACATCCCGTTCCCCCGGACCCTGCTGGAAAAAGACAGCTTTGATTTCAGCTTCAGCGGCTTAAAATCCGCTGTGGCCAGGTATATCCATGATCATGCCGTGGGTTCGGACCAGGAGAAAGCCGGGGTGGCAAGTTCTTTTCAAAAAGCCGTGATTGATGTCCTGTCTCAAAAACTCATCCATGCCGCTCAATTTAAAAAATGCAGCCGCATCGGCATTTCCGGAGGGGTCTCGGCCAATAAAACCTTTGTTGAAACCCTATCCGAAAATGCAGCCGCCCATGGGATCAGGATATTCACCCCCTCTCCGGCCCTGTGCGGAGACAATGCCGCCATGGTTGCCGCCCGGGGATACCGCCTGATTCAGCAGGGAAATATGACCTCCCTGGAAGATGATGTCTATTCCAGAACAAAGACCCATTAGGATCCTATATATTTTCGTTTAGCCCTTAAAATTCTTTCAACAGATTTTTTTCCCAGGGCAGACAGGGTTTCATCTTCCCGAAGGAGCCGTCTCATTTCATCGTAAGCCTTGTCAATATTGGGGCCCTTATGGCAGATCAGGGCCATATCGATGCCCGAGGCAAGGATCTGGCGAATGCAGGTTTCAATGTCCTTTTGGATGGCTTTCATGTCCAGGTCGTCGGTCATGACAAGGCCCTCATATCCGATCCGGTCCCTTAAAAGATCCTTTGCAATAGAAGGAGACAAACTGTCAGGCCAGCTTTCATCCAGCCTTGGATAGAGGATATGGGACAGCATGATGCCTGAAACACCTTCATCCTTTGCCGCCATAAAAGGGATCAGGTCGGATGCTTCCAGGACAGGCAATTCAATATCCAGCACCGGCAGAAAAAAATGGGAATCTTTGATGGTCCTGCCGATGCCGGGGAAATGCTTGGCCACGGCCAGGATGCCGTTCTTCTGAAAAGTCCGGATGACCTCGGTCCCAAGAACCGCCACCCTTTCCGGGCTGCCTTTGAAGGCACGGTCCCTCATGATGCTGTTCCCGTTATCCCCTGCCACATCCAGGACAGGCGCAAAATTCATATTCACCCCGATGCTTTTCAGCTCCCGGGCCGTGACGGCTGCAAAATGACGGGCGTCCTCAAGGGTTTCAATATAGGGATTGCCTTTGAAAAGCGTGAAAGGTTCCCTGAGCCTTGCCACGGTCCCGCCCTCCTGGTCCACGGCAATGAACAGGGGCGGAAGGCCGCAGGCTTTTGCATAGGCCCGGCAGGACTCGCAGAGGGCCTTCACCTGGTCCGGGGTTTCAATATTTCTTTTAAAAAGGATCAGACCGCCGGCCCCAAAATCCTTGATAAGATGCCTGAGATCATCATTGAGGTCAATGCCGTCAAACCCCAGCATGAGTCTCTGGCCTGCCGTTTCCATCTGTGCACCGTCATCCCTGTTCATTGAATTTCCTTGACGAACCCCTTGGTTTCATATTAGATCATGCTTTTTTTATGGACAGCGTATTTAACCTATCCGATCGTAATGATCATAGGGCTTGGATATCATGAAATCAACCGCTTTGAAATCAGATTTTATCTTATTGGTGGTGGCTGCCATCTGGGGGCTTGCCTTTGTGGCCCAGAGAATCGGCATGGACCATGTGGGCCCCTTTACCTTTAACGGAGTCCGCTTTGTCCTTGGCGGCCTTTCCCTGGTCCCCTTTGTATTTTTTCCGCGGAACCGGATCAAGGATCAGAACGCCGGCGGCCTCATCCCCTCGGGGATCATCGCCGGGCTGATCCTGTTTTGCGGGATTTCACTCCAGCAGGTGGGTCTTGTCTATACCACTGCGGGCAAGGCCGGGTTTATCACCGGTCTTTATGTGATCATGGTGCCTTTGATCGGCTTGTTCATCAAAAACAGCCGGACCTCTCCCGGAACCTGGGCCGGGGCCGTCCTGGCCGGTATCGGCATGTATTTTCTCAGTGTGACTAAGGACATGGACATAGCCTTTGGAGATCTTCTGGTCCTTTTCTCGGCGGTCTGCTTTGCCTTTCACCTGATCATCATCGGCAGGCTGTCCCGGCGGTTTGATACGGTGGGGCTGTCCCTTGTCCAATGCTGTGTCTGTGCCGCCCTGAGTCTTGTGACAGCCTTTTTTTCCGAAACCTTGGTGCTCTCCGATATTTTAGATGCGGCCCTGCCCCTGCTTTATGGAGGGGTTTTATCCGTGGGCGTTGCCTATTCCCTCCAGATCTATGGCCAGAAAAACAGCCCCACCTCCCATGCCGCCATCATATTATGCCTTGAATCCGTGGTGGCGGCCCTGGGGGGCTGGATCATCCTGGACGAAATGCTTTCCCATAGAGGGATTCTCGGCTGTATCCTGATGCTGGCCGGGATGCTGCTCTCCCAATTATACCCGGCAAAACGCGACCCCAAGGCCGACCTGGGATTCAAAGAAACCCGTTGAGTAAAATCAAGGGCATTGCCATCCCAGGATCATCCATAAAATGAAAGAGCAGATGGATAAGCTCTGCATCACCTCCCGGGCCTTTCGAAACAATCAACTGGCTCTGTTCTACAAGGACGTCTGCGAACTGACCCATTCTCATCGGGTTCTGCCCATGAACAGCGGCGCCGAAGCCGTGGAAACCGTTATCAAAGCGGTCAGAAAATGGGGATATAAAACCAGGCAGATTCCCGAGGGCAAGGCTGAAATCATTGTCTGTGAAAATAATTTTCACGGCCGGACCCTGACCATTGTCGGGTTTTCCACGGAAGAGCAGTACAAGGACGGGTTCGGTCCCTTTACCCCGGGGTTTATCCCCATTCCTTTCGGCGATGCCAAAGCCCTTGAACATGCCGTCACTGAAAATACCGTTGCCTTTCTGGTGGAGCCCATACAGGGGGAGGCCGGTGTCATCGTCCCGCCCGACGGCTATTTAAAGGCCGTAAGAGAGATCTGCACAAGACGCCACATTGCCCTTGTGCTGGACGAAATCCAGACCGGCCTCGGCAGAACCGGCAAGCTTCTGGCCGAGGAACATGAAGGCATTGAGGCCGATGTGACCCTCATCGGCAAAGCCCTGTCCGGAGGATGCTATCCCGTATCCGCCGTCCTTTCAAACGAAGAGGTCCTGAGGGTTTTTCTTCCCGGCGACCATGGGTCCACCTTTGGGGGAAATCCCCTGGCCTGCGCCGTTGCAAGGGAGGCCTTAAAGGTGCTGATGGATGAAGGCATGATTGAAAATGCGGCAAAGATGGGCGATTATTTCATGGAAAGGCTGAAAGACATGAAAAGCCCCCATGTCAAAGAAGTCCGGGGCAAAGGGCTGCTGATCGGGGTTGAGCTGAAACCTGAAGCCGGGGGCGCCAGGCCCTTTTGTGAAAGACTGATGGGTATGGGCCTCCTCTGCAAGGAGACCCATACCCATGTCATCCGGTTTGCCCCGCCCCTTGTCATCCGAAAAGAGGAGATCGACTGGGCCATGGAAAGAATACGGCAGGTGCTTATGCCTTAAGTTCCTTTTCGGCCTCTTTCAACAACCGGGTAATTTCCCCGGCCGCCTGCCCGGCTTTTTCAATTTGGGCGGCCACCCTGTCCAGTTTTGCTTCCTTTGCCCGCTGAGCCCAGGTAAGAAATGTTTCCTTATGGCTTTCATTGTGGTCAATCCAATGGTCGAACAATTTTTCCAGCTTCTGCTCAAAGGTCAGTTCATGGGAATGGTCGTGGGAATGGCCGTGATCGTGGGAATGGCCGTGCGAATGTCCGTGGCCGCTACCGTGATCATGGCTGTGGGATGGGTCGTCATGATGGTGTGTCATAGAATTACTCCGTCTAAATATGTTTTCAATTCCACGGGTTCCGGTGTGTATTGGTATACCGGTCGCCAATGGCTGAACGCGTTAATCTCAACTCCATTATAAATAATGGATACAGGTCTGTCCGACGACACCACCACTACAATAATGCGGGTGTGATCGGCGGAAAAGCGTAAGGCTGAATTATATCTTGCCCCTCTTGCCATATTTTCCCAGGTAATGGATTTGCCGTCCAGAAGACAGCCAAAGCCATGAAGGCAAAGGTCCGGAGCGATATGAACCGCGCCGTCAATTTTCAATAAGGAATCGGCAAGTCCTAAATTTTTAGGGTCCAACAGACTTAAGGGCGGGTCCAGCACATGGCCGGACAAGGGGGTTGGGATATCATTCAAATCAACCACCAGGGTACACCCGTGCCGCCGGTTGGAGGCGCTGTGCACCAGATGGGAAATCAATTGGAACAAGGCTGTGGTCTTTTCTGCGCCAATATCTGAATCCAGAAGCAGCTCTTCCAGTTCCACCATTTTGGCTTCTCGGGTGGTGGAATGAAAACTGCCGTCAAAAAAAGAAGCGATTTTTTCATTGCCCAGCATTAAGAACCCGTGATCTCCCCTGAAATCAGCTGAAACGGCATAAGCAGGGATTTCACTGTCTGTGATGCCGATCACCGTCAGGCCGTCGGAGACAAGCTTTCTGTCTGAATTTTCAACCGCCAGCAGGAGTTTACGGATGTGCTTTGCATTACCGATGACCGGGCGTTCATGCTTTTGAATTTTGGTGATAAACGAGAGCTGCGACAGTCTCCTGGTATCCACAAAAAAAAGAGTTCCTCTTGCCCAGGCCCCTTCTTCCCGGGTTTTTGAAATATTGAGGATATCATTTAGAATCGGCGGGATAAGAATCTTGAAATCAGATCCGAGCCCTTTTTCCCGTTCATCAACAATATAGTCGGCAATGGCCTGAAGGGAATAATTTTTCAGCACATAGTCTGATGAATTAATGGCGGCGGTCCTGGAATTATAATCATGCAGCAGAAGGCAGGCCGCCTGTTCCAGCCATCTTTCCGTCGGATGAATGGAACATATATCCGGATGGTGGTCCGTAAACCACATCTGGTAAAAAAAATCCTGGGAAGAGCAGCCATAGGAAATCAGCCCGGATAATGAGAGATCGTTCTCAGGCACCATATATCCCTTGGGTTGACCTATAATTTTTTCTTTTATTCCCCGGCGCCATGCCCCGTGATCATCATAAAAAATTTCTTTGAGTTTTGATTCGTGGTCCCTTAATATATTCTGGGGATCAAAGATACGAATGGGATCATTTTCGTTTGGAATAAAAATAACGGCCACCCGGCTGACGTTGGAATATTTGGAAAGCCCTTCCTCAACTCCTTTCAGGATATTGGTAATACACAGTTTATGATAAAAGGCCGGGTTCATTTGCTCCACATCCGAATGAGTCGTTTCCATCGCCGCAGTTATAGTTGATACCCTTGTTAAGCATCCTTGGCAAGCGTTTTTTTTATTGTAAAATGGTCAAAGGATTGCTATTGAGATAAAAAATTAAACGGAGGCAAACATTATATGAAAAACTCGTTTTTTCAATTCCTGATTCTTTTACTTCTGTTCCTTGGACTTCCAAGTCTTTTACCGGCACAATCCGGGTATGTGTCTGACCTGTTATTCTTGACTTTCAGAGAAGGACCGGGAAATTCCTATGCCATTTTGAAGCGATTGAAAAGCGATACCCCGGTTTCAGTTCTTGAAGAACAGGGGGGATACTATAAGGTGGAACTGGAATCCAAAGAAACCGGCTGGGTGGACAAACGGTTCATCAATTTTGAAACCCCAAAAATAATGATTATTGAAACCTTGAAACAGGAAAATAAAACTTTGGAAAATAAGATCCTGGAACTGGAAACCCGGCTTCAGGCTGTTCCGAACCCGTCATCAACCGGGGGAAATGAATCCGGCGAAAAAATAAGGGATTTGGAAGAATCTTTGACACCCGAAACGGATGAAACGGAAAAGATGGGTACCGCTCTCCCGGATGCCAAAGAAAAAGCCCTCATCGAAGAATCCGGAAAATTTCAGCAGATCGTTAATGAAAACAAGGCGCTCCAGAAAAAAATTGAAGCCCTTGCAGCAGAGCTTGCAGACCTTCAATCCAAAGGCCCGAGGCCTTTGAAAAGCGATATGATCAAATGGTCTCTTTTCGGCGTCGGTGTCCTCTTGCTCGGATGGATTTTTGGGCACACGGTCTCGATCAATAAACGAAGAGGCGGTTCATCCCTGCTCAGTTAATTAAAAAAAATATCATGAAGGGCTTTAAGGGTGACATCCAGCTTTTCTTCAAGGACAAGAAAATAGAGAGCTGCCGTTGATGTTCCAAAAGATATCATTTCAATATTCACATCAGCGTCGGAAACCGCCGTAAAGCATTTTGCAGCCACTCCCCTGTTGGTTTGAAGGCCTTCTCCCACAATGCTGACCAGTGCCACATCCGTAATGACGGAGGATTCTCTGAACGGTAGGGGTCTGATTTTCTGAATGCTCTCCCGGCCTTTTTGAATATCCTTTCTGGATAAAAGCAGGCTGATGCAGGTTTGAGAAGTGACCACCGACTTGATATTGATCCCGGATGAGGAGAGGTTTTCCGTAATCCCGGACAAGATCCCGGGTCTTGCCCCCACCCCCGAGGCATACACCTTTAATACGGCAATATCCCTTGTATAGGAAACGCTTTTGACGATATTGGCGGCAGCCTTTGCCTTTTTTGTGATCCGGCTGCCCGGGGCATCCGGATGATAGGTATTCTTAACGGCAATATCGATCCCGGCCTTTTTCACCGGCTCCACCGTCCTTGGATGAAGGATGCCGGCTCCTGTATAGGCAAGCTCTGCTGCTTCTTCATAGGTCAGTTCAGGAATAAGCCGGCAATGGGGAATATTGTCCGGATCCGCCGTCATGAACCCTTCGGTGTCTTTCCAGATTTCCAGCACTTCGGCATGGACGGCGGCTGCAACAACGGCGGCCGAATAATCGGATCCGCCCCGGCCAAAGGTTGTGACCTCCCCGGTTTCGCTGATCCCGTAAAACCCGGGGATAAATAAAATTTTTTCCGGCGTCATGACGGCAGCTACCGCAGCCGATAGGTTTTCCGTTGTCTTTTTCATCAGGGCCGAGGCATCCGTGAATTTTCCGTCGGTGAGTATGCCTGCATCTTCCGGTAAAAGAGGGCTGCTGACGCTTCCAATGGCAGCCAATGACCGCGAAAGGATAACGGCTGAAATCCGTTCCCCAAAAGTGGCAACCATGTCCTGCATCCTAGGTGTGGCTTCCCGCGTAAAACTGATTCCAAAAAGATATCTTTCAAGTCTCTGGAAAATTATGGAAAGTTCCTTTGACAGGCCTTTTCTTTTCTCACCATCATCGATGAGATCTTTGATGACGGCATTGTGCAGGGTTCTTAACCGGGTAATAACGGCAGAAATATGGTCCTCGCTTTCCAAGGCCTTTTCAATACCGGAGATCAGGATATCGGTCACCCCATAAAAAGCAGAGAGGACAAAAACATTACCTTGTCCTCTCTTGGCAATCAATTCTATTATTTTTCGGGCAGCCGGACCGTCTTTTAAGCAACCGCCCCCTATTTTAATAACCTTCATGGCCGGGAACCTTACACAAAGATTCAAGCTTTTTCAATATAAATGCTCAGAAACAATCGTAAATTTTTTAACGAGGCCGTAGAATTTAAGTCGTGTAAAAAAACAATGTTTATTATTTTTATTTTTTTTCTTGACATGGGCCATGATTTCTTTCTATCAACAGTACAAAGTCTCTTATTTAACAGATAAAATTGAAGGGAGAGGAAACTTGTCCAACCAGAGTGAATATTCAAAAAAGATATGGATCAAATCCTATGAACAGGGAGTGAAAACCTCTGTCGATTACAAAGACGTATTGGTCAGCCAATATCTTGAAGAATCAGCCAAAAATTTCCCGAATAACCCGGCGCTGATTTTTCAGGGGTTTATACTGACATTTCAGGAACTCAATGAAATGGTGGCAAAATTTTCCGCAGCCTTAAAGGGGTTCGGCATTAAAAAGGGGGACAGCGTTGCCATCCTTCTGCCCAATGTCATCCCCTGTGTTGTGGCCTATTATGCAACGCTTAAGATCGGGGCCATTGTCGTTCTGAACAATCCCTTGTATTCCGACCGGGAGCTGGAACACCAGTTTACGGATTCAAATTCTACCTTTTTAATTACTCTGGATCTTCTGGCCAAAAGAATGGTCAGCCTCCGGGAAAAAACAAATATCAAAACCATTGTATATACCTCCATCGGGGATTATCTCCCCTTTGCCAAACGACTGTTATTTCCTCTTGTGGCCAAAAAGAAAGGCCTTGCCGCAGATGTGGCGCCGGCCAAAAACCTTTTTAAATTCAAGGATGTCATTGCCAAGAATGCCCCGGATTACACTCAGACACAGGTGGCCATGGATGATGTGGCCATGTACCAGTATACAGGTGGAACAACGGGCGTTTCCAAAGGGGTGATGCTCACTCATAAAAATATCAGTTACCAGATCCAGCAACTAGAAGCCTGGTTCCCTGCCTTTCAAAAAGGTGCGGAGACCATGCTCGGCGCCCTTCCCATCTTCCATGTGTTCGGCATGTCGGTTTCCATGAATTTTGCCATCCGCATGGGATGGGCCAATGTCCTTGTTCCCAAACCCCAGCCCGAGCCTCTTCTGGAAGCCATCAGCAAATTCAAGGTGTCCTTTGCCCCCCTGGTCCCCACCATGTATATCGGGATGTTGGATCACCCGGATATGGCCCATACGGATCTGACCAGCGTCAAAGGCTGTTTTTCCGGCAGCGCCCCCCTTCCCCTGGAAGTGATCAACAATTTCCAGGAAAAAACAGGCTCCATTATTGTTGAAGGGTTCGGCTTGACGGAATCCACTCCGGTTACCCATGTCAATCCCTTTAACGGGGTTAGAAAACAGGGCAGCATCGGTGTTCCCATTCCGGATACGGAATGTAAAATTGTGGACCTGAACGATAATACCCGGGAGGTTGCCCTGGGAGAGCCGGGTGAACTGCTGATCCGCGGTCCCCAGATCATGAAGGGATATCTGAAGAAACCCGATGAAACCAAAAAAACCCTGACCGAAGACGGGTTCCTGTGCACCGGCGATGTGGCCCGCATGGATGAGGACGGATATTTCTATATCGTGGACCGTATCAAGGACATGATTATTTCAGGTGGTTATAATGTGTATCCGCGGGATATTGATGAGGTGCTGTTCGAACACCCGAAAATTCTTGAAGGCTGCTGTATCGGCATCCCCCATGAAAAACGCGGGGAAGCGGTCAAAGCCTTTGTCGTGCTGAAAGAAGGCGAAGAGATGACGGAAAAAGAGGTGATTGATTATTGCGATACCAAACTTGCCAAATACAAACTTCCGATCAAGGTAGACTTCAGAAAAGAGCTTCCCAAATCCAATGTCGGAAAAATTTTGAGAAAAGATTTACGAAAAGAAGAACAGGGGAAATAGGCCTTGCCTATACCTTAAACAGGTCGGCAATCGCATAAACGATTTTGTCGGGATGGATCGGTTTTGTCAGAAACCGGTCCATTCCTGCTTTCAGGCATTTTTCCGCATCTTCCTGCATGGCAAGAGCCGTCAGGGCGATAATGGGGATGGTCTTATTTTTAATATCCGATTCAGGGGACCGGATGATTTTTGTGGTCTCGATCCCATCCAGAACCGGCATCCGGACATCCATGAGGATCAGGTCAAACGCTTTTTCCCGGAGCATTCTCAATACCTCTTCCCCGTTTGCCGCAACCGTTGCAGACAAATTCATTTTTTTCAGCATGAGCAGGATGACCCTTTGATTTACGGGGTGATCCTCGGCCAGAAGAATCTTCAGGTCCAGTTGTGAAATCCTCTCTATGAGGTCGCTGATCTTTTCCTTTTCCTCTTCTTTAGTCAAGGCTTCAAGTGATCCGGAAATATTTTTCTTAAGCTGAAGGACAACCTTGAAAACCGAGCCGCGGGGTTTTTTATTATTCACCTCTACATCTCCGGCCATGAGCCTGGCAAGATGCCGGGAGATGGCGAGCCCGAGTCCTGTGCCGCCAAATTTCCGGGTGATGGACGCATCCTGTTGGGAAAATGGATCAAACATCCGATCCTTATAAGTGTCATCAATTCCCGGACCTGTATCCTCCACCTCAAAAAAGAGCAGGCAGTCGTCCTTGTCTTTATTTTCAATCCTTGCGGCAAGCCTTATGAATCCCTGCTCGGTAAATTTAACGGCATTCCCGACAAGATTGATCAGGATCTGTTTGATCCGTGTTTCATCGCCCACAAGAAAATGCGGCATATCCTTTGAAACATCAATGGTAAGGTCCAGGTTTTTCTCGCCCGCCTTGAACCTGAACAGGGATATCACCTCATGGATGAGCATTTTCACGGAAAAGCTTCTCTGCTCAAAAATGATCCGACCGGATTCTATCTTGCTTATATCCAGGATGTCATTGATGATGGCCAGAAGAGAAGCAGCCGAACTCTGGATGATACGGGCGTATTCTTTCTGATCGGGTGTCAGGTCCTCATCAATCAACAGGTCGGCCATACCGACAATGCCGTTCATGGGCGTCCTGATTTCATGGCTCACATTGGCCAGAAACAGGTTTTTCAGTTTGTTGGCACGGGCAAGCTCCCGTGTTCTTTCCTCAATTTTTTCTTCCAGGGTTTTGTTTAAAAAGATCAGTTCCTGCTCCGCCCCTCTTCTTTTTTCCAGCTCTGCCTCGAGCCTGACGGAGATATCAAAGGTCCGAAGGGAGGTGGTAAAAAGGCTGATCAATTTTTGTATCCTTAATTCAGTCTTGGAATAATAGGCATTGATCTTATATTTTGAGATCACATCGGATTCAGGTGCCAGGCCCGGCTGACCGGTCCGGATAACAACCTGGACCACATGATTTTTTAATTTCTCCCGGACGTAATGGACAAAATTCAATCCTGCATTCTGGGTCTCCATGACGACATCCACAATCAATAAAGCCGTATCCGGATGCAAATGGAAAAGAGCAACGGCTTCCTGACCTGAAAAAGCGTTTAAAAACCGAATCCCCCTGCCTTCGAACATAAATCCTTTGAGGCTGGTGATGGTAATATCGTGGATGGATTTTTCGTCATCCACGATCATAACCTTCCAGAATTTATCATAACCCCCCTGGTTTAAGGATGCTTTTTCTTCGATAAATTCAACAGGTCCGTCATTCATAGCCGACTTAAATTTTTTGATTAATCCTGATTGTAGCTTGATCTATTATTTCATTGATAATATCTTAATGCTTCAGCTTTATCAACACTTTGAAAAATTTTAACCCCTTGGGAGCAAACGAATGACGCACCGCAATATAAAACGTAAGATTGTCCTGAATCGTCAGGAATATATGGTTTATAATATCCGCCTGCTGGAAGACATGGGAATCACCAAAATCGATACCCTTCCCTTTTCCGCCCGGATATTGCTGGAAAACCTGGCGCGGCATTTGGATTCAAACCTTGTTCAATGGCAGGATATTGTCAATGCAGTAAAATTCTATGAAACGGATTCCGAGGAATCCGAGTTCATTGCCTTTCACCCTTCCCGGGTGCTGATGCAGGATTTTACGGGCGTTCCGGCCGTGGTTGATTTTGCCGCCATGAGGGATGCCGTCCATGCCAAGGGAGCGGACCCGAAAAAAATCAATCCCCTGGTTCCCGTGGACCTGGTCATTGACCATTCCATCCAGGTGGATCATTTCAAAGAAAAAAATTCATTTTTTCTCAATGCTCAAAAGGAATATGAACGGAATAAAGAACGGTATCAGCTCTTAAAATGGGCCCAGAAAAATTTTGATAATTTCAGGGTGGTTCCGCCCGAATCCGGGATCTGCCATCAGGTCAACCTGGAATATCTGGCCACGGTCGTGACCACACAAAAGACCCGGGAAGGTCTCACGGCCTTCCCGGATACCCTGGTGGGCACGGACTCCCACACCACCATGATCAATGCCCTAGGGGTCCTGGGCTGGGGGGTCGGCGGCATTGAGGCCGAAGCCGTCATGCTGGGACAGCCCTATTATATGAATCTCCCCCGGATCATCGGGGTCAATTTTATGGGAAAGCCTCAAAAACAGATCACGTCCACGGATATCGCCCTCCATGTGACCGAGCTGTTGAGAAAAGAGAATGTGGTGGAAAAAATCGTTGAATACACCGGGGAGGGATTAAAATACCTGACCCTGACCGACAGGGCCACCATTGCCAATATGTCCCCGGAATACGGGGCCACGGCAGGATTTTTCCCGGTGGATGAGCATACCCTTTCCTATCTTAGAAAAACCAACCGGGGACAAACCGCAGACCTTGTGGAAGCCTATTGTAAAACCTGCGGCCTTTTCAACACCCATGACGACAAAACCCGTTTTTCAAAAAAAATCGATGTGGATCTCTCCCTCATCGAAACCTCCATTGCAGGCCCATCCCGTCCCCAGGACAGGCTTTCCTTATCTGAAGCCAAAGACAGGGTAACCCGGATATTTGATCTTGGAAACAGAAAAACGGTTTCCATCAATCCTGAGAACAAACCCCAGGCCCTCACCCACGGCAGCATCGTCATTGCCGCCATTACCTCGTGCACCAATACCTCCAATCCCTATACCATGGTCGGCGCCGGGCTTGTGGCCAAAAAAGCCGTTGAAAAAGGGCTGTCCATCCCCTGGTTTGTAAAGACCTCCCTGTCCCCGGGCTCCAGGGTGGTCCTGGACTACCTGAAAGACGCCGGGCTGATGAAGTTTTTTGAGGAACTGGGGTTTAACAATACCGGTTTCGGCTGCATGACCTGTATCGGAAACAGCGGCCCCCTGGACCCCTTTATCGAGGAATCCATCAAAACCCATCACCTGGATGTCATGTCCGTCCTTTCCGGCAACCGGAATTTTGAAGCCCGGATTCACCAGGAGGTCAAGGGCAATTTCCTGATGTCTCCCCTTCTGGTGGTAATCTATGCCATTGCCGGAAAAATGGATATTGACCTGACCACGGAACCGCTTGGAATTTCAAAGGAAGGCAAGCCTGTTTTCATGAGGGAGATCTGGCCCGGGGCCGAAGAAATCCATGAGTATGTGGAAACCTATGTTCATGAAAAATTTTTCCGGGACCAGTACGCCCACATTTTTACGGGTGACCGGCTCTGGCAGGACCTTGAAATCGATGAAAGCACGACCTTTAAATTTGATGAAGCCTCCACCTATATCCGGAACCCTCCTTTTTTCAAAAATTTTTCCATGGATATTCCCCGAATAATGGAAATTAAAGATGCACGAGCCCTTCTTGTTCTAGGGGATTCCGTGACCACCGACCATATTTCTCCGGCAGGGGGCATACCTGTAAACTACCCGGCCGGGACCTATCTAATCGAAAATGGGGTCAAACCCTGGGAATTCAATTCCTACGGCTCCCGGCGAGGAAACCATGAAGTCATGATGAGGGGAACCTTTGCCAATATCCGGATCAAAAACCGGCTGGTGTCCGAAACCGGAGGATGGACCCTGAAATTCCCGGAAATGGAAAAAGAATATTTGTTTGATGCCTCCCTGCAATACCAGGCTCAACATACCGCTCTCCTTGTTTTTGGCGGAAAGGAATATGGGAGCGGATCTTCAAGGGACTGGGCTGCCAAGGGTCCTAGCCTTCTCGGTGTCAAAGCCGTGATTGCCGAATCTTTTGAACGGATTCACAGATCCAACCTGGTGGGGATGGGGGTTCTGCCATTGACCTTCCAGGTCAATGAATCTTTTGAATCCCTGAATCTTAAGGGTGATGAAACCTTTGAGATTCCCGGCCTGGATCAGATCAGGCCCAACGGGCTTCTGACGGTCATTGCCATGAGAAACAATATTAAAATGAATTTCAAGGTTATTGTTAAGCTGAATACGGATATTGAGGTTGACTATATCAGAAACGGCGGCATCCTTCCCTATGTGCTGCGCCAGATGATCAAAGAGTAATCGAGAGGATTTGTTAAAGCTATGGAAATCAATCATTACGAGTTTAAATACGGCGAGTTCGGAGAAACCCTT
>CAZAHK010000070.1:17571-18782 GCA_964484555.1 uncultured Desulfobacula sp. | reverse complement strand
TTTCATTGACCCCGGAATAAAAGGCGATCTGGCCCATGAAGATAAAGAGCGGGATAACGGTGAGCCCGTAATTGGAAAAGGTGTCCCAGGTCACGGTGGCCAGCATGTTCACACTGGCACCCGTGGTCATGACATAGGCGAACCCGAGAAAGCCCACAAGCCCCATGGCAAAACCCACCGGGATGCCGAAGATGAACAGGATGAGAAGGAGAAACAGGATGCCGAGGATACCGATGAGGGTAAGGCTCATTTGCCACCTTCCTTTCTGACGAGAACAGCCTTCAAAAGATCTGTGAACAGGGCCAGGGCCAGGATGAAAAAGCCGAAGGCAACGGCCAGGATGAACGGATAATAAATGATTCTCAGGGTTTCGGAGAGTTCACCGGTGTTTTTCAGGGTCAGGGCCTTCTGAACCATATACCAGCCTGTTATGGAAAAAAAGACACAGCAGACCCCGTGATTAATGATGGAGGCCATCCTTTTTAACAGCTTGGGGTAGGCATTGACCAGGATATCCACGGCAATATGGCCGTTGGTGAACTGGGTATACCCCAGGGCAAAAGCAGACACCACAGCCCCTGCATAGCCCATGAGTTCAAAGGCGCCGGGTATGGGGTTGGTGAATTGCCGGATAAAAATATTGGCGCAGGTCAGGATGATCATGGCCAGCAAAAAGGCGCCCCCGGTCAGCGTCAGCAGCTTATTCAAAAATTTATTGATTCTCATTAATTGATCCATGTGAGCTCTCCGAAACCCTCCAGCCGGGCGCACCGGCTGGAGGGGAACATTCAACAGGGTTATTTAAGAAATGCTTTGATATCGGCAATAATGGCTTCGGCCGGAAGTCCTTTTTCCTTTGCTTCCTTGATCCAGGCTTCGGTAATGGGGGTCAGGAGAGCATCCCATTTGGCTGCTTCTTCAGCAGACAGAGAAATAAATTCCACCTTGTTCTCTTCCTTGGACCATTTATTGGCTTCGGCAATGAGTTCATCAATATAATTACCGGTCCACAGACTCTGCTCTTCTTTCAGATCCATGAAAATCTTTTTAACATCTTCGGGAAGTGCGGCAAATTTAGCTTTGTTCATGATCACGGCAAAGGGATAGATCCCGGTATCGGTGATGGTGACGTATTTGCAGATTTCGGCAAATTTAAAATCCTTCATGACTTCCAGGGAAGAGAAAAGTCCCTTGACCGTCCCTTTCTGAAG
>CAZAHK010000070.1:0-17471 GCA_964484555.1 uncultured Desulfobacula sp. | reverse complement strand
ACAATGAACCGGCCCGGCTGATAGGCCATGCAGATGTTTCCGATATCGGCCTGACCGGCAATAATACCGTCCATCATTCCTTTTGCTTCCAGGAGGGTTCCGCCGGGGAAGGTATTGACTAAGACTTTTCCGTTGGTTCGTTTTTCAACTTCGACTTTCCATCTTTCCATCTGGACACAGGGGAAGGTTGGCGCCGGCGGGAAATTGGCATAACTCAGCTTGATGGGATCTGCGGCGGTTGCAGGGGCCTGAAAACCCGTCAGGCAGGCAAAAACTGCGAATAAAAATAAGCTTGCTGAAAAAATCAATCGTCTTACCATGGTGTTACCTCCTGTTAATTAGCATTTTGGGGGAGGACGCACCTCCCCCTGTTAAATAAAACTTAGTTCAACGGTCTTTTCTTTTTTTCCTTAAGGGCTGCCAGAACTTTTTCCGGGGTGATGGGAAGGGTGGTGATCCTCACGCCCACGGCATCGTAAATGGCATTGGCAACGGCCGGGGCCGTGGGCACGCATCCGGGTTCTCCGATGCCCTTGGCGCCGAAGGGGCCGTCAGCATCCGGGGTCTCAATGACAGGGGCCAGGATTTTGACGGCGTCTTTGGCGGTAAACAGTTTATAATCCCTGAAATTGGCATTCATATTTTTACCGTCTTTCATCATGACTTCTTCGGACAGGGCATAGCCCAGGCCCATGACCACCCCGCCGTAAACCTGGCCTTCCAGCAGCAGGGGATTGATGGCCCGGCCTACGTCATGGGCGGCGATATATTCCAGCACCTCGACCTTGCCGGTTTCCTCATCCACTTTGACCCTGACCCCGTGGACACCGAAGGTATAGGTCATGGACATATTGCCTTTATAGTCCTTTCCCAGGTTTTCATTGACCGGATCAAAAAAATGATCGGACACGAGCATGGTGCCTCCGGGTGAAAAATGGGTTTTTCTTAAGAGTTTATCAATGGCCATGCTTTTTTCCGGGTCTCCCGGAACAAAGATGAGCCGGTCTCTCATTTCCAAACTCTCCGGCGGTGTGTTCAAGGCTTTGGAAGCCAGTTCCAGCAACTGGGCCTTGATTTTTTTGGCGGCCCCCAGGGCGGCATTGCCGGCCACAAAGGTGGACCGGCTGGCGTGGGCGCCCACATCCCAGGGACAGACATCGGTGTCCGAATGGACCACATGGACGTCTTCCACCAGGAGGCCCAGTTCTTCGGCCACGATCTGGGCCGTGATATTGTCAAGGCCCTGGCCCATGTCGGTGCCGCCTGTAAACACGCTGGCCTTGCCGTAGTCATCCATTTTGATGATGACGCCGCAGCCGTCGGATTTATAAATACGGGCCCCGCCGCCCACATGGATGAGGGAGGCAACGCCGATACCGACGCCTTTCTCCTTTGCGCCGGATTTTTTCAATTGTTTTTCAACGGCATCCAGGCACAGATCCAGGCCGCAGGTGGTGATTTTGAAATTCTGCGGGGTGACATCTCCCGGATGGTTCCGGTTGATCCTGCGAAATTCAATGGGGTCGATCCCGGCTTTTTCCGCCAGCATGTCGATATTGCTTTCAATGGCAAAGGTGGCCTGGGGGTTGCCATATCCCCTCATGGCCTGGGAATAGGTATTGTTGGTATAGACGCATTTGGCGTCGTACCGGACGTTTTCCACCCGGTAAAGGGAGGTGATGGGCATCATCATGACCGAGGGCGTGGTGGCGCCCCAGGACGTGTGCGCCCCATTGTCCAGGACCATGCGGATATCCCGGAACAAAAGTTTCCCGTTCTTGTCACAGCCTTGTTTGATATGGGTGACGGTGGGCTGCCGGGTGGAGGTGGCAATGAATTCCTCGGGCCGTTCAAAGACGATTTTCACCGGTTTCCTGCATTTATGGGCCAGAAGAATGGCAATATGTTCATAGGCATAGGTATCGAGCTTGGACCCGAACCCGCCGCCGATAATGGGTTTGATGACCCTTGCCCGTTTATTCTTCAACCCCATGGCCTTCATGGCTTCCAGGAAATCTTTCTGGGCCAGGGAGGGGATCTGGGTATTGGTATAGATGGTCAGGTTGTCCGAGGCGTCAAAGGACGCCATGGCGCCGCTGGTTCCCATGCAGCAATGGGTCACCCAGGTGGTGGTGAACCGCCCTTCCGCAACAAAGACGGCTTCTTGCTCCGCTTTGTCCACATCCCCGTAATGCAGCGTCCAGGGCAGTTTGAGAACATTGGAGGTGGTATGTTCATGCACCAGGGGGCTGTCTTTTTCCATGGCTTTTTCCGGGTCAAAAATACCGGGAAGGACTTCATAGTCAATCTCAATGAGTTCCAGGGCTTTCTTGGCGAGTTCCGGGGTTTTGGCGGCTACGGCGGCCACCTCATCCCTGAAGGAAAAAACCTTGCCTTTTTTAAGGGGCGGGTTGTCCTTGTAAAATCCCATTCTCATTTTTTCAGGGACGTCCTCCCCGGTCAGGACGGCATACACGCCCGGCAGGGCCTTGGCTTTTGAAATGTCCATCCTGAGGATGCGTGCATGGGCATGTTTGCTGTAAAGGATTTTTCCATACAGCATGCCGGGCATTTTGATATCCTGGATATATTCCGCCCTGCCCATGGCTTTCTGGGCCGCATCAATTTTGGGAATTCGTTTTCCGATGACGTTAAATTCTCTCATTTTGCCCCTCCCGTTTGTTTTGCCGCTTCAACGGATTCAAAAATCTGGATATAACCGGTACAGCGGCAGATATTTCCGGCCAGGGCGTGTTTGATTTCATCGCGGGTCGCATCCGGGTTTGTATCCAGCAAGGCCTTGGAACTCATAATCATGCCCGGCGAGCAGAACCCGCACTGGATGCCGCCGTTGTCCACAAAGGACTGCTGCAAAGGATGCAGGGTTCCGTCGGTGGCGGCAAGGCCTTCGATGGTGTCTATGGTTTTTCCGTCGGCATCAACCGCCAGGTACAGGCAGGAATTGACGGCAAGTTTGTCCACAATCACGGTGCAGGCCCCGCATTCCCCATTGCCGCAGCCTTCTTTTGTGCCGATGAGCCCCATTTCTTCCCGGAGCAGATGGAGCAGGGTCCAGTGGTCCTTGATCTCGCAGGAGATCCGGTCGCCGTTTAATATAAAAGATATCTGTGTCGTCATGGTTTCTCCTAACGGTTATTCTTTATGATGTCCATACATTTAAGGCCCATGCGCCGGACCTGGACCCGGATCATTTCCTTTCGATGCCAGGCCGATCCCCGGACACTGTCCCGGACTTTGGATTCATCGGCCGCTTTTTCCCCGGCCTGTTTTAAGAGATCTTCCGTGATCCCTTGGCCTGCCAGCAGTTTTTCCGCTTCATAGGCCCTCATGGGCGTGGGTCCGGCCACACCCAGGACTATCCTGGCCTTGGCGCAGGTTTCAAGATCTTCTTCCAGGCTTAACAGCACCCCGATGCCGATGAGGGGCAGTTCCATAGCCGCCCGCCGGCCGAATTTGATATAGGCGCTGCCGGTGCGGGGAGCCTGGGCCGGGATGGTGATCTTTTTCAGGATCTCCCCCGGTTTCAGAACGGTTTTATAGGGTTCGATAAACAGGTCTTTGACGGCCACGGACCGTTCCCCGGACGGCCCCTGGATCAGGGCCACCCCGTCCAGGGCAATCATGGGAATGGCGCCGTCGGCGGAAGGCACGGCATTAATCAGGTTTCCCCCAATGGTGCCCACGTTTCTGACCTGGAGGGACCCGATATTGGAGACGGCATCGTAGATAATGGGATATTCTTTCTGAATCAGGATGGATTTTTCCAGGGCACCATGGGTGACCGTGGCGCCGATGATCAGGTCGCCCGTGTTTTCATTTTTCCGGAACTCGGAGAGTTCCGGGATCTTTTTGAGTGAGATGAGATAATCCGGCTCCATCCACCCGTCTTTGAGTTTTACAATGACATCGGTTCCCCCGGCCATGTATCTGGCGGTCTCGCTGTGTTTGCCATAAAGGGAGACGGCCTCTTCAACCGTGGTCGGGGTTAAATACGTAAATTCTTTCATAGGTTTCCTTTCATAGCCCTCTGTTGTCAAAGATTCGTTTGGCCTTGCCTTCATACCGGGGCAGGCCGCCGTGGACGCAGACTTCGGCGTCACAGCTTACCAGGATCTTTGAGTGTACGGTTTTCTTTATTTTATCTCTGATCTGAGCCGTGGCTGACGGATCAATGCCCTGCCTTGCCTCGGCCTTGATGACCATATAATCCTTGCCGTCTTCCTTTCTTTCCAGATGGACCTGATATTCGCTGCCGGCTTCGGGAATGGAGGACAGGACCTCGTCGATCTGTCCCGGATAGATATTGACGCCCCGAAGCACGATCATATCATCGGACCGGCCCAGTATTCTGTCGTGCATGAAAAGAATATTGCCGCAGGAACAGGATTTGGCAATTTTCCGGGTCAGATCCCGGGTCCGGTAGCGAATGAGGGGGGAGGCCTCCTTTTCCAGGGTAGTCACCACCATCTCACCCACATCCCCGTCTTTTACCGGTTCAAGGGTATCCGGGTCCAGGATTTCCAGGATATATTTATCGGCCCAGTAATGGATGCCTTCATGTCTGGAGCAGTCCAGACCCGTGCCCGGCCCGTAGAGTTCCGTCATGCCCGTGATGTCGAACATGTCTTCCAGGCCCAGGAGGTCCTTGATCTTGGCCCGCATGGAGGCGCTGCTGCGCTCGGAGCCCAGGATGATTTTTTTAAGTTTGATTTTATCCCTGATTCCTCTTTTGTGAACCTCTTCAGCCATGAGCAGGGCCATGGAGGCGGTGCAGCAGAAGACCGTGGACCCCAGGTCTTCGAGAAACTGGCATTGCATATCGATATTGCCGGGCCCCACGGGAACGGCCATGGCGCCGAGACGCTCACATCCCATCTGGAACCCCATGCCTGCGGTCCAGACCCCGTAACCCACGGCAATCTGCACCCGGTCTTCCTCTGTCACGCCGGCCATTTCATAGCACCGGGCAAACATGTCAAACCAGGTGTCCAGGTCCTTCTGGGTATAGGTCAGGACCTTGCGTTTGCCCGTGGTGCCGGAAGAGGCGTGGATTCTCACCACGTCTTTTTCCGGGACGGACAAAAGAGGAAACGGATAGCCTTCCTTGAGATCGTTGCCCGTGGTAAAGGGAAGGCGGGCGATGTCGTCCAGAGTCTTGATATCCCCCGGCATGACCCCGGCCTTTTCAAACTGTTTCCGGTAAAAGGCGGAACCGCCGTAGGCATGCCCGACGGTCCATTGAAGCCCTTTGAGCTGGTGGTCAAAAAGGGCTTCAGCGGTTTTGAAGGGCGGCATAAAGGTTTTTTTCATCGTATCATCCTTATCTTTTTTCACGAAGTTTGCGGGTTTCCGCAAGGTTGACGGTAAGGGTTTCAGGGTCGATGGCAACTCCATACTCCTGTCTTGCTCGTTCAATACTGACATATTCATATCGCACGTCTTTTTCCACAGCTTTGGGGTCCCGCTCAAAGGGGTCGCCGTAGCCGCCGCCGCCGGCGCTGATAAAGGAGATCCGGTCGCCGGGATCACAGAAGGTCAGGGTGCTGGGATCTGCATTTTCTCCGTTTTTCTGGAATTTGGCCAGGGAGGCGTCTTTTCCACCGAACATGCCCTTGGGCGGATAAATATACCGGCCTGCCTGGACTGCGATGGAGATGGTACCGGGGGAAGCGTCCCCTTCCTCCGGGGAGCGGATGATCATCTGTCTGCCCAGCCCGCCGCGCTGTTTGCCCGGTCCCCCTGAATCCTGAACCAGGCCCCTGGATTCCACCATCATGGAGGTATCGCTTTCCAGGATTTCCACCGGAGTATTGGCCCCGTTGGCCGGGAAGATGGCGCAGTGATGACCGTCGAACCGGGAGGATGCGCCCATTCCGCCGCCGCGGATGATCATGGTATGCCAGGCTTTGCCGTTTGCAAAGGTCCCGTGGAAGATATTGGTCTGGGCCGGGGTTCCGCCGGACCCGGCAATGATATTGTCCGGTGCTGCCTGGGCCAGGGCATTGAACACCATTTCCGTCATGAAATGGCCCACCACCATCCGGGCGGCCACGGCGGCCGGGAAGGTGCAGTTGACAATGGAGCCTTCGGGGGCCGACATGGTGATGGGGCGGCAGGCCCCTTCATTGATGGGCACACCCGGGTCAAAGGCGGATTTGATGGCCATGAACACATAGGCGTAGGTGAAATTGTATACCACATTCACGCCCCAGGGCACCTGTTTGGAAGATCCGGTAAAATCCACATGGATGGTTGATCCGTCCACTTTGACGGTTAGTTGGATGGGGATATCGGGTTTGTTCCCGGCCCCTTCAATAATACCCGTGTGCGCATAGACGCCGTCGGGAATTTTTTCAATGGCGGCCCGCATGCTTTTTTCCGTCCGGTCAATGATGTCATCGGCCAGGTCATCCAGGGTGTCCAGGTTTTCGTCTTCCATCATTTCAATGATTTTCTGCGAGCACACATGGTTGGCCGCCACCTGGGACCGGATGTCTCCGTCAAACTCTTTCGGGGTCCGGACATTGGCCCGGATCATGCTGACGATATCCGGGTTGAGCTTTCCGGCGTCATAGAGTTTGGTCAAGGGGATATAAAGGCCTTCGGCATAGACATCCCGGTTGTCGGAAGCCGGTCTTCCGCCGATATCCGTGTGGTGGAAGATGCAGGCCGTAAAGGCCACGACCTTTCCCTTGAAAAAGATGGGGGAAAAGACGCAGACATCGTTCAGGTGTCCGGCCAGGGCCCAGGGATCATTGATAATAAACACGTCACCGTCCCTGAGGCTGTCCTTGGGGATGGACCGGACCAGCTTTTTCATGCCCAGGGCCATGGCTCCGGCCATACCCGGTGTGCACAGGGTTCCCTGGACCAGTTCCTGGCCCCGGCTGTCCGTAAACATGCAGGTATAATCGTGGGCATCCCTCAGCAGGCTGGAAAAAGCGGTCCTGATGACGGATGCATCGGATTCGTCCACAATGGAAACCAGGCGTTTCCAGAGGATTTCCAAGGTGATGGGGTCGAATATGCGTTTTATGGGTGTCATTATTTTTCCTCGCCTGATTCAATGTTGGGTTGAATGAGTTGAACCCAGATAAACCCGAAATCATCCACCCGTATCCGGGCATCTTCACCCAGGACAATGGTGGACTCCCGTTCTTCAATAATGGCAGGCCCCTCAAAGCTTGCCTCCGGGAACAGTTTGGACCGGTCATACACAGTATAGGGGATATAATCTTTTTTGGCGATGGAAAAAGCCTTCCTCTGTCCTTTGATACAGGCCTTGATATCCCGGTTCGTCGTGGCCAGTTTGGATATGGTAAAGGGTTTTTTCGGCAGGCTGGCCCTGACCTTGAAGGTGACGAATTCCACCGGCGATTCCTCGGCGGTTCTGCCGTAAAGCCGTTTGTACTCCGTGTCGAACAGGGTCCGGATGTCCTGCTTTGAAAAGGTCTGAAAGTCGACGTTTTCAATATTCAGATCGATTTCCGCCCCCTGTCCCACAAACCGCATGAGCAGGGTCCGGTTATAAATAATCCGGTCCCCTTTCTGGGCTCCTTCCAGGATTTTGGCGCTTTCGTGTTCCAACTCGCCGAACAGGGCTTCGATCTCTTTGAAATCCGCATCATCCAGGACCTTGCGATGGCTCCGGGACATGTCAAAGGCCACGGGTGCGGTAAAAAAGCCCAGGGCCGACCCCACACCGGCCAGGGGCGGAATCAGAATGGTGCGGGCCCCGATTTTTTTGGCCAGCCCGTAGGTGTGAACCGGACCTGCGCCGCCAAAGGCGGTGACGGTGACGATATTGGGATTGCCGCCTTTTTCCGCAATATGGGTTTTGGCGGCCGAGGCCATGGTCTCATTGATGAGGTCATGGATGCCGAAGGCTGCTTCCACCATACTGGTACCAAGAGGCTTGGCGATTTTTTCCTCAATGGCTTTCTTGGACCGTTCAATGTCCAGCTTCATGGTGCCGCCCAGGAAAAAATCAGGGTCCAGATAACCCAGGACCAGGTCCGAATCCGTGACCGTGGGATTGTCTCCGCCCTGACCGTAACAGGCCGGACCGGGATCAGCCCCCGAACTTTCGGGACCCACCTGCAAGAGTCCCATATTGCTGATCTTTGCAATGGACCCGCCGCCGGCGCCGATTTCCATGAGGTCCACCACCGGCACCTGGATGGGCAGGCCCGAGCCCTTCTGGAACCGCTGGACCCGCCCGACTTCAAAGGTGGAGACCAGCCCGGCATGGCCGTTCTGGATCAGGCAGGATTTGGCTGTGGTGCCGCCCATGTCAAAGCAGAACATATCCTTGATATTAAACATTTTCCCATAGTGCTGGGAAGCAATAACCGCAGCCGTGGGGCCGGATTCAATGATCCGGACGGGAAATTCCTTGGCCGTCTCAACGGAGGTGATCCCGCCGGAAGACAGCATGATGAAGAGTTTGCCCTGAAATCCAATGGTGCCCAGGCGGGTGATGAGTTTGTTCAGATACCAGTAGGTGATGGGTTTGACATAGGCGTTCACTGCCGTGGTGCAGGACCGTTCGTATTCTTTTATTTCCGGAAGCACCTCAATGGAGGTGGACAAAAACAGGTCCGGGGCTTCCCGTTCGATGATCTCTTTCATCCTGCGCTCATTGGCCGGGTTTTCATAGGAATTGAGAAAGCAGACGGCAATGGACTGGATCCCGTCTTTTTTTAATTTTTCCAGGACAGCGCAGGCTTCCTTTTCGTCGACCGCCTTGAGCACCCTGCCGTCGGCCATGATCCGCTCATCAATTTCCACCCGGTCCGGCCGGGGGACAATGGGTTCCGGGTATTCGCTGAAAATATCATAGGCATCATAGCGTTTTTCCCGGCCCAGTTCCAGGACATCCCGGAACCCCTTGGTGGTGATGAGGGCGGTCCTAGCCCCTTTTCTTTCAATGATGGCATTGATGACCAGGGTGGTGCCGTGGATGATTTCTTCCACCTGGTCCAGGAACCCCGGCAGTTTTTCATTCAGTTCCCGGATGCCCTGTTCAATGGCGTCCGACGGGTCCGAAGGCGTGGTCAGGCATTTATTGGTGTGAAATTCGCCCGTGGTATTGTTGACCAGCACAAAATCCGTAAACGTGCCGCCGATGTCACACCCTAATCGATAGGACTCTTTTTTCAAACGTCACCTCCTCGTCGGTTTAATAAAAATCAGGCTCTTTCCACTCGCCGAATACCTGTCTGAACACCCCGGCCATTTCGCCCACCGTGGCATAGGCATGACAGCATTTGACCAGATGGGGCATGACGTTTTCACTGGTTTTGGCCGCTTTTTCAAGACCCTTCAGCGTTTCGGCCACATCCTTGTCGTTCCGGGTCCGGCGCAGCTCTTTTAAATTGGCCTTGGATTTTTCCGCCCAGGCCTCGTTGTATTCGTGGAGTTCCACGGCGGCGGCTTCGGTTCCCGGGTCCTTGTCCGTGCCTTTTTCAGACACCGGCACCACGCCCACCTTCCGGTATTCGCCGGACTGGAGCCCTTTTTCAAATTCATAGGCCTGGCGGGACACCTTTCTCTGGACAAAGCCGTTGGAAATACTTTTGACCATGCCGCCCCATTTTTCCACTTCCTTCATTTCCTCAAGGATTTTCTTTTCCATTTCAAGGGTCAGGGTTTCGACGAAATAGGACCCGGCCAGGGGGTCCACCGTATCCCGGAGGCCCACTTCATCCATGAGGATTTCAAGGGTCCGCAAAGACAACAGAGCCGATCTCGGGGTCGGGATGGTATAGGCTTCGTCAAAGGAGCAGAGGGCCGTGGTCTGGGCCCCGGAAAGGGCTGCTCCCAGGGCGTAATAGGCCCCTCTCATGATATTGTTTTCCGGCTGTTCCTTGGTGAGGCCGGACCCGCCGCCGCCGAAAAGGCCCCGGAGGAACAGGTTTTTATTGTCTTTGACCCCGTAGTCTTCTTTCAGCATTTTGGCCCAGAGTTTCCGGGCAGCCCTGAATTTGGCGATCTGTTCCCAGAGGTTGCCGTAAACATTCAGGTTAAAGGAGAAGCGGCCCACAAAATCCTCGGGTTTGATCCCGCGTTGGGTGACGTTTTCGATATAGGCCTTGGCAATCTCAAAGGCATAGGCGATTTCCTGGGCCGGGGTGGCCCCGGATTCCCGGATATGGTAGCCGCAGATGGAGACCGGGTTGGATTTGGGCAGTTCTTTTACGGCGTATTCAATGGAGTCGCCGACAAGACGGACCCCGTGCTCCACCGGAAAAATCCAGGCGCCCCGGCCGATCATTTCTTTTAAGATATCATTCTGGGGAGTGGTGGAGATCTGGTTTTTGGAATATCCGAATTTTTCCGCCACGGCCTGGTACATGGCCATCATGATGGTGGCCACGGCATTGATGGTGAGGCCGGACCCGATGCGGTCCAGGGGAATGCCTTTAAAGGCGGCTTCAAAATCCCGGAGCGAATCAATGGCCATGCCGACCCGTCCCACTTCGCCTTCGGCCAGGGGATGATCCGAGTCATAGCCCATCTGGGTGGGCAGGTCAAAGGCCACGTTCAGGCCGTTCTGGCCGTTTGCGATCATGAGCTTGAACCGCTCGTTGGTTTCTTCCGGCGTGCCGAAGCCCGTATACTGCCGGGTGGTCCAGGCGCGGCTCCGGTAGCTCTGGGGATGGATACTGCGGGTAAAGGGATATTCTCCCGGCGCGCCCAGGTCCTTTTCATATGAAAAGCCGGCCCGCTCAAGGTCTTCCGGGCCGTAGGAAGGTTTCACCGTGATGCCGGACTGGTAGATCACCTCTTTAACGGCATCTTTTTCGTTTTTTATGTATTTTGCAACACCCATGGTTTATTTCTCCATTCTTTGGCAACGATATTATTCAAACAGGCGGTTTATGCCGTTGATGATGTCCTCAAAGGAAGTTCCGCCGGGAAACACGGCCGCCACCCCGATTTCTTCGAGTTTGGGGATATCCTGGTGGGGAATGACCCCGCCCACGGTGAGCTTTGCATGGGCGAGTCCCTTTTCTTTCATCATGGCCATGAGTTTTTGGCAGATGGGCAGATGGGCCCCGGACATGATAGACAGGCCGATGACATCCACCGACTCCTGGACGGCGCTCTGAATAATCTGGTCCAGGGTCTGGTGAAGCCCTGAATAGATCACTTCCATTCCGGCATCCCTGAGGGCCAGGGCCACGACCTTGGCGCCCTTGTCATGGCCGTCCAGCCCGGGTTTTGCAATCAGTATCCGAATTTTGCGTTTTGTTTCCATTTCTTTTTTCCTTTATCAGCGTCTCTATGATATTTTTTATTCGACATTTAAAACCCGTATGTTATCCATCACGCTTTCGGCAGCCGTTACCGGATCCATTTCCCGGAGTCTGATGTTTTTAAGGGCATCCTGAAATCCCTTTGAGGCTTCCAGGACGGCCATGATTTTTTCCAGGGCCAGGTCCCCTAAAAGGGATTGAAAATATCGGCTTTCCATTTCTATTTGTCTTTGTTCCAGGCGGCCTTCCTGCTGTAAAAAATCAAAATGGGATAAAAACACCCGGGCCAGTTCTTTTACCCCTGTGCCGTCCAGGGCCTGGGTTTGAAGGACAACGGGGTTCCACCCGTTTTTTGAGGGCGGCCGCAGGCCCAGCATCATATTCAACTCAAACACGGCGGCCTCGCTGTCGGGCCGGTCGCTTTTGTTGACGATGAACACATCCCCGGTTTCCAGGATACCGGCCTTGACGGCCTGGATGCCGTCCCCGGCCCCGGGGATGGTGACAATGCCAACGGAATGGGCCATGTCGGCCACATCCACCTCGGTCTGCCCGGCCCCGGCGGTTTCAATGATAATGACGGGATAGCCCATGGCATCCAGGACAAGGGCAGCATCTTTGGCAGCCCGTGAAAGTCCGCCTTTTTGCCCCCTGGATGCCATGGAGCGGATGAATACGCTTTCATCGGCGGCATGGCGTTGCATGCGCAGCCGGTCGCCCAGGATGGCCCCGCCGGACACCGGGCTGGACGGGTCGCAGGCAATGACGGCAACCCGTTTGTCCAGCCTGCGGAATTCTGTGATAAGTCCGTCAATGAGGCTGGATTTGCCCACGCCCGGAGACCCGGTGATGCCGATGATAAAGGCATGGCCGGCGTGGGGATGGAGCGCCTTTAAAAACGCATGGGATAGAGGATCACGGTCCTCGATGAGACGGATCATCCCGGCCCCGGCGTTCTGGTTCCCGGCAAGTATGTCTTTTATATCAAGCACTCTTCTGCACTTTTCCTTCATCCACCAATTGGTTTAAAACCGCCTTTTTCCCCTTGAGGATATGGTCCCGGACCAGTTTTTCAACGGCGTCGCCGTCCCGGTTTTTAATGGCCTCCAGCATTTTGAAATGATCTTCGTTGCTTTCCACGGCATATTCATCCTGTTTCAGGATGATCTGCCGGAACCGTGCGATCTGTGCTCTAAGCTGGTTGATCATTTTGATGAGCTTGGGGTTCCGGCTCAAGGCATACAAAAGATCATGGAATTCAGTGTTGATGGTCTGAAGCTTGTCATTGGCTTTTTTTTCCAGGCATTTCTGGTATTCCAGCATCTTTTTTTCCAGGGGGAAAAGGTCTTTTTCCTGGTAGTTTTCAGCCGCCAGCCGGGCGGCATAGGCCTCAAGAACACTCCGGATGCCGAAGGTCTCTTCGATATCGTGCCGGGTCAGGCTGACCACCTGGAACCCGCCGGAGGGGGTTTTTTCAATCCATTCCTCCCGTTCCAGCTTGTGCAGGGCTTCCCGCAGAGGGGTCCGGCTGATGCCCAGCATCTCGGCCAGCTTGCTTTCCACAAGTCTTGAACCCGGGTCAATGGTCTGGTCGATGATGGCGTTTTTGAGATAGTCAAACACATCCTGGCCCAGGGATTTTCGTTCCTTAAAACTGGTGTTCAGTTTCATTAGATGATCCCTTTTTCCTTAAATTCCGCCAGAGCGGTATCGCTGTAACCCAGGATATCCCCGTAGACGGCCGTGTTTTCTTGTCCGAACCGGGGCGGGAAAGACAGTTTCCGGTCCGAGGCCTCAAGAAAGGGCGTCATATTGGGCGGCGGCGCCAGGGTCACCGTTGTCCCGGTTTTCGGGTCCGTGGAGGACAGAATCCGCTTGGCCACCAGGGGGTCCTCGATCACCTGCGCCACATTTTTGATGCCGGAGATGGGCACGGTAATGGAGGTGAACAGTTTAATGAGTTCTTCCGAGGTATGCTGTTCCGTAATGGTGGTGATGGCCTTGTTCAGGTTATGGACATCGGCGATGCGGCCCTTGTTTTTCTTGTATTCTTCCCTGGCCAGGGATTTGAACATATCCAAAGCCGTCATGGATTCCCACTGGCGGTCATTGCCGACTGCAAGATAGACAAATCCGTCGCTGGTTTTGTATACGGACACGGGGCAGAAAAATTCATGGGTATTGCCCCGGCGGGATATTTTGGCGCCGAAACTCTTGGTCAGGGCAATGGGAACCGTGAGCCAGGACACCGTGGATTCAAACATGGACAGGTCGATGCGCGTCCCTTCACCGGTGACGGCCCGTTTAAAGAGGGCTTTCATCAAAAGCCCGTACCCGTGTTCGCTGGTGCCCATGTCCGGCAGGGGAATGCCCAGGACCTGGGGATCGCCGCCTGCTTCGCCCGTCAATTCCATGAGGCCGGACCGGGCCTGGAGAATGGGGTCATAGGCCCCTTCATTGGAATCCGGACCGAATCCGGTGAGGCCCAGCCAGATAATGTCGGGTTTGACTTTTTTCATCAGGTCATAGGCGCAGCCCAGCTTTTCATAATTTTTTGGCAACTGGTTGGTGACAAAGATATCCACATTGAGCTTCTGCAAGAGTTCATTAAAGATTTCCCGGCCCTTGGGGTCTGCCATGTTCAGGGTCAGGGCTTTTTTGCCGGAATTGATGCACAGAAAATAGGCATTCATCCGTTCTTCGTTCAGGACGTTGCCGCCGATGAATCGATTGGGATCACCGAAAACCGGGTGTTCCAGACGGATGACATTCATCCCGTCCTGGGCCAGCCGGTAGGTCAGATAAGGTGCGACGGTCGCCTGTTCCAGGGATAAAACGGTGAGATTTTTAAAAAGTTCCATAAAGGCCCCCATATATTAATATTCGATAGAGTTAACCCTAATTTATAGATCAAGTGTATACGGTATACTGTATACACTTGATCCCTGTCAAGAAAAATTCCTGCCGGAGGGCGGCAAATTTCTCATCCTGCCGCTGCGATTTTCTTGCCTGTATCATAGCAGGCGTCAAAGATTTTCAGGTTGGTTTCCTTGACCTTGGCCGGGCTCATTTTTTCCACGGTGCTTCTCAGGTCATCGGCATTCAGGGGCCCGACGCCGAAGGCCGAGTAAAAGGCCACCATGGCCAGGTTGGTGGATTTGGGGGAACCCAGGTCCATGGCTTTTTTCGAGGCTTCCATGGAAAACGCTTTGATATTGTTCTGTTTTAAATAGGCAGCCACCCGTTTATCCGGAAAGGATTTGGAAGGGGCGTTGGCAAATAAAGTCCCGCCTTTTTTCAGATAGGGCAGATACCGGTAGGCTTCGGATTCATCCATGGAAATGAGAAAGTCTGCGGCCCCGGCCCGGACCAGGCTGGACCGGGCCTCCCCCACCCTGAGATGGGACACGACGGACCCGCCCCGCTGGGCCATGCCGTGGGTTTCCGCCCCCAGGATATTATAGCCTTTTTCCAATGCCGTTGAGGCAAACACCTTGGTCATAAAAAGGATGCCCTGGCCGCCGAGACCGCTTAATACATAATTGATGGTTTTCATATCATTTGTCTCCCTGTTGAGTATCAAAATTGATGATCACACTTTTTCTATGGCTTTTCGCGGGCAGACCTGAAGACAGACCCCACACTCGGCACAAAGCACTGTGTTGATTTCGGTTTTTTCCGTTTCCGGGTTCCGGAACAGGGCCGGGCATTCAAACCGGTCCCGGCAGAACCCGCAGTCATTGCATTCGTCGGACACGCGGACGGATATCTTTTCCGGGATGGCCAGGTCCTTGAACCCGATGACGCAGGGATGGCGGGAGATGATGACGGCAATGCCGCCTTCCGGATCAGTGACATAGTCGGCCGCCTTCTTGATGGTCTTGATCATGTCCTTGGTATCAAAGGGGTCTACCACTTTCAGGTATTTGACCCCGCAGCCCTCGACCACGCCTTCAAGGGAAACAGCATTGCCTTTCCGGCCGTCCACCCGAAGCCCCTGGGTGATGGCGGGCTGCATGCCGGTCATGGCCGTGATACCGTTATCCAGGATGACCAGAATAAACCGTGAATCATTGTAAACCGCATTGATGAGCCCGGTGATGCCGGAATGGAAAAAGGTGGAATCGCCCAGGGTGGCCACGATGGGTTTCTGTACCCCATCCTGGATATAGGCGTTATAAAATCCCGAGGCCATGGTGATGCCGGCCCCCATGTCCAGGACCGTGTCCACCACCCCGAGGTTGGAGCCCAGGGTATAGCACCCGATGTCCGAGGGGAAGACGGCTTTGGGCATGGCTTTTCGGATGGAATAAAAGGATGCCCGGTGGGGGCAGCCCGGACAGAGGGTGGGTTTCCGGAGGGGAAGGCCCAGTTCGCCCACCAGGCCGAAGGCCGCTCGTCCGCCGTCAAAATCCGATAGGGGTTTTTGCTTGCAGTCTGCCAGGGCCTTGTTCAGAACAGTTTCTATTTTTTCCGGAACCAGCTCGCCTTCCATGGGCACATGGCCGGAAAACCGTCCCAGGGTTTTATATTTGTCTCTCAGCATATATTCAATGACCGTGTCCGTCTCTTCAATGACCAGGACTTTGTCGCAGGCGGCCAGGAATTCGCCGGCCAGTTTTTCCGGGAAAGGATAGGGGGCCCCGAGTTTCAGCATGGGGATATCCTTCCGGTTGTATTCTTCAAACAGATCCTTAACCACGCTGGACGGGACCCCGCCGGTAATCACCCCAAAGGGATAGGTCTTTCCCTTTTTAAGGGTGTGCTGGTTAAAGGCCTTGAGGGTATTGAATTTTTCGCTGATTTTAATATGCTTTTCATTTAAGGCTTTGTGCTGCAGGAACCGGAATTTCGGGGTGGATGCCCAGCGGGTGGGCTCTTTTTTGAAATCGGCCTTGGTCAGGTTGTTTTTAAGGGTCTTGTATTTGATGTTCTGACGGGCATGACAGACCCGGATGGCCGGCCTCACCAGCACCGGCACCTGGAATTCCTCGGACAGGTCAAAGGCGAATTTGATCATTTCCCTGGCTTCCTCCGGGCTGCCCGGGTCCAGCACCGGCACCTTGGCCAGCCTTGCCATGAGCCTTGAATCCTGTTCGGTCTGGGACGAATGGGGCCCCGGATCATCGCAGGAAATAATGACAAGCCCGCCGATATTGCCGATATAGGCCGCGGACATGAACGAATCCGCAGCCACATTCAGGCCCACCATTTTCATACAGCAGGCGGCCCGCTTGCCGGAGATGGCCGCTGCAAAGGCATTGTCAAAGGCGACCTTCTCATTGATCGACCATTCAATGCTGGTGTTCAGTTTGTTGGCCTTTGAAAACCGGACCACCTCGGGAAGGATTTCACTGGACGGGGTTCCCGGATAGGAGGTCATAATCTGGCAGCCTGCTTCCAGAAGTCCGATGGCCATGGCGCCGTTTCCTAACAAAAATTCCTCTTTCATTTTCAGATCCTTACGTTTTGGTTGATTCCAAATGGTGCCGCCGACTCGTATACGGTATACGGTGTACAGCAATTCAGTGTCAAGAATTATTTTCCGGCATTGACATCCGGGATTTATATGTGCAATATATTGTACATCTATAATGGGCATCTGTCCGGAGGAAATAAATGAGAGCCATCACGTATACAACGGCAAGAAATAATCTTGCCGGCACCATAAAACAAGTCTGTGACGATCATGATCCCATCATCATCACCCGCAAAAACAATGAAGCCGTGGTCTTGCTGTCTCTCCAGGATTATGAAGCACTGAATGAAACCGCATATTTATTGCAGAGCCCAAAGAACGCAAAAAGGCTGATGGAATCCATAGAAGAACTGACAAAGGGCCGGGGAAAAGAAAGAGAACTGGCTGAATGAAGCTGATATTCTCCGAACATGCATGGGAAGACTATTTATATTGGCAGAGCACGGATAAAAGAACTCTGAACCGGATCAATACCCTTATCAAAGACATCCTGCGAAACAAATATGAAGGCCTCGGGAAACCCGAACCCCTGAAACACAATCTTGCCGGATACTGGTCCAGGAGGATAAGCCACGAGCACCGGATCATTTATAAAATCGAAAATGATGCCGTCCTGATCGCCCAGCTTCGATACCATTATTAACCCTGCACCCGGCAGTTCACCGCAACAGAATTGCAAAAAATAGAAGAGGTTTTTATATGGCTGAAAT
>CAZAHK010000069.1:0-18926 GCA_964484555.1 uncultured Desulfobacula sp. | reverse complement strand
TTTTCCGGCAATGCATTTGAGCAGGGTGGATTTGCCGGACCCGGATTCTCCCACAATGCCGATGACCTCTCCTCTGCCCAGCTCAAAACTGATTTCATGGCACCCTATGGTCCTGCCATAGAATTTTGAAAGGTTCATAACTCTCAAAAGGGGCATGGGGTTTTCCTGTCCCGGCCCGGTCATAGACCCTCCTTTTTCCCGTTATTCCGGCAATACTCGGTATCTGAACAGACAAAAAGCCTTGATCCCTTGTCATCCATAATGATTTCATCCAGGAAAGAAATAGATGATCCGCAGATGGCGCAGGACTGTTCCCAGGTTTCCTGTTCAAAGGGATAATCCTCAAAATCCAGGCTGACCACATCCGTATAGGGGGGCACCGCATAAATCCGTTTTTCCCGGCCGGCCCCAAAAAGATGGAGGGCCGGGGACTGGTGAAGTTTCGGGTTATCGAATTTCGGGATGGGAGAAGGGCTCATCATATACCGGCCATGGACCACCGCCGGGTAATCAAAGGCCGTCACAATTCGGCCATGTTTTGAAATATCTTCATAGAGTTTGACATACATGGCCCCGTATTCCTCAAAGGCATGCATTTTCAAGGTTTCCGGCCGCCGGGGCTCTATGAACTGGAGGGGTTCCGGGATGGGCACCTGGTAAACCATTATCTGCCCTTCTTTCAAAGGCGTTTCCGGGATCCTGTGTCGGGTCTGGATCAAGGTGGCGTCGGGGGTATTTTCAGTCGTCCGGACCCGGGCTGTCTTACGGAAGAAATCTTTTATGCTGACGGCATTGACCGTGTCATCGGATCCCTGGTCAATGACTTTGAGCACATCCTCCTGCCCCAGAAGGGAGGCCGTCAGTTGAATCCCCCCGGTTCCCCAGCCGTAGGGAAGGGGCATTTCCCTTCCGCCGAAGGGCACCTGGAATCCTGGGATGGCAATGGCCTTCAGAATGGATCGGCGGATCATTTTTTTCGACTGTTCATCCAGGTATGCAAAATTATAGGTATGAGACATTATCTATTTTCCGGTTTTTTTCTATTTTTCCGGTATTTTTTCCGAAGATTTCGGATGGATACCAGCTCAGACTGGAAATCTACATAATGGGGCAGTTTCAGGTGCTGCACAAATCCGGAGGATTCCACATTATCACTGTGGGATAATATAAATTCCTGGCTCCCGGCCGGATATTTTCCATCAACGTCTTTTTCGCTATTCTGAAGGGATCGATCCAGAAGGGAAATGGACATGGCTTTTCTTTCATTCTGTCCGAACACCAGGCCATACCCGTTTTCAAATACGGGAAGCGTCTGCTGGGTCCCGTTGTTCCGGCTGATCATGAAGCACTCGGTCACCTTGATCTCTCCTACCTTGATGGCAAATCCAAGCTCCGGAGGGGTGACCATGACCTCCACATACCCCACCCGGAGTTCGCCCAGGAAGGGATGGCGATCCAGGCCAAACCCCCTTTGCAGGGAATAGGCCGAGCCGAGGAGAAAGCCTTCATCCCCCCGGGCCAGGGCCTGGAGCCGGATACTTCTTTTGGCCGGGAGTTTCAGGGGCTGCCGGGTCAGGTCCTCCGTTTTTTCACCGATCAACTCTCCGGGGCCGGGATTCATTAAGCCTTGTTGGATTAGCAGATCCACTACCCTGGGCATGGACGCTTCATATCCTGTAACCACCGGTTCAGTTGTGCCCTGATCTTCCGGAAGGCTTTGGGGATGATCCGGTTCATCTTCGAAATTGATGAGCCTGTGGGTATAGTCATAGGTGGGACCCAGGATCTGGCCGCCGGGAATATCCTTAAAGGCACCGGATATCCGCCGGAGAACCTTCATCGTTTCCGTGTTCACAGGTCTGGAGTTTCCGAATCGTTTCAGGGTGGTGCGAAAGGCCCGGACAAGGAATCCGGCTTCCACCAGATCCCCCTGGGATTGCCGGATGGCCCTTACCGCTGCTTTCCGGTCATAGAGGGCGCCTTCGGCCATGACCCGGTCCACGGCCAGGCCAAGCTGATTTTCTATCTGTTCCGGCGTGATTTCAGGAATTGCTTCAGGCCCCCGCCGGGTTTTGGCCACCAGTTTCCGGGAATTCCTGACCGCAGCCTCTCCTCCTTTAACGGCGACATACATCAGAGGACCTCCGCTTGGGTAGTGCGGGGCAGGGCAGTCAGGGTCCGGTCATGGACAAAAATCATATCCACCCCCAGGGGATAGGAAAGGCAGAGTTTTGAGCGGTGTTTGATAAATTCGTCCGGGATTCCGTTTAGGTGAAGAAATTTTGGGGCTTTGATGCCCGGGCCTGACAACCGGATTCGCCCCGCATCACTGATCCCTTTTGTCTGGACAATCAGGGTGGTTGACGCGTCTGGTGATTCAATGGTTCCGGGATTGAAAAGGCCGGGGTCTTCAAGGGTGTCCACATCGGTACAAAGCGCAAATAAAGAATGCTGTTTTAACCGAACATTCGGTGCATTGGTGTGAAACCTGAGCCATTGAACGCCTTCGGAAAAAGACTCGATATCCGACCAGAGCGGAGTTTCAAAATCCATAAGGGTCAAAAGCACAGCCCCGGAGGCCGGGTGAAGGGGATCAGGACAGGTCATATCCATGCCGATATTCATGAGGGTTCCCGGGTTTGCCATGGCGGTCAGGAGTTTCCTGAAAATCGCCTGGCTGTCAAAAATGTCTGAAACAAACCCTTTGAGCATCATTATCTCTTCCCTATTCTCCCCTCTTCAGGGTAAAAAATTCCACTTTGGTATCAGAAGCCTCTTTTATCAGCGCCTTTGTTTTTATCCGTTGTTTTTCTTCCAGCCTGGGCATCAGGGTTTCCATCAACCGGTCATGATGGGCCGGGTCCTGCAGAAGACCGTCAAACAAGGCTGCCAGTTCTGCATGGCGAAGATCGGACCCCATGACCCAGCCGGTGCCGAGATATCTGCCTTTAATTTCAAGAATACATTTTGAGACCGTCAGCTCTCCCAGATTGAACCGTGAATTGGAACCGTCAGCCTTGGCCTGAACCATGAGCATCCCGGTTTCCGGGCCGGCAATGGAGGTGTAGTCGCAATCCATGCCCGGTTCTTTCAGAGCAGACTCAAGATCGGCCGGGTCTGCACAGCCCAGAAGTCCTATCCAGGTTTCTCTATTCATCTGCCGGGGTTTTCCGTGTCTTGGATTCATATTGAAAATGAATTTAACACAGAGGAAATGAGGAAATGATTAATAATATGTTACGGAATGGTTAAGATTTGGCGAATTGAGGGTTGCCGGAGGGAATAAGTCCTAACATATTTTTTAAACAACGCTAATAAAAGCTTAATAAACAAGATCTATTATCCAGGCATGAAAGACAATTGACTATGGATGACACCAGATTGGGAGGAAATTGGAAATGTATATGGCCCACGATGTTCCCGGAAGGCTGAGAGTGAAATTTGAAAAACTCAGGAACAATCCCTATCAATTGAACAAGATCAGGGAGTTGCTGACAATGAGCGGCGTCTATAAGATAAACATCAATACCGTGACCGGAAGCGTTGTGGTGATGTATGATCCGCTTTCGGTATCTTCACTCCGGCTCATTGCGATTTTAAATGACAACGGCTATCCCATTGATACCCAGAAAGATTTCCAGAATAAAAAGATGGTGGAAACCCATGAAAAAATTGCCGCCACCGTCGGAAAGGCAACCTTTTCCTGGATAGCCGGCCGGGTTCTCGATGCCAATGGGCTGTCGCTTATTGCCGCTTTTATTTAACGGTCTGTCTTTAATTTTTTACTGAGCCTTTTCATCCGGCCCTCATAGCCGGTTTTGGTCCCATCCACCAGGCCATGCGCCATGGCATTTTTACAAATATCAACGGCTTTTTCATATTCCTGATCTTCTTCGAAAAGGATGGCCAGTTGTTTAAAAGCAGACACCATTTTAGGAGCTCCCCCAAGCTTCTCAAAAACAGCAGGTTTCAAATCCGGAAATTCTTTAACATAGGCCTGTGCATAATCTCTTGCGAGATCATGCCGTTTTTGATCTTCCGATCTTTTTTTATACACCTGATCCAGGCAACTGATGTATATCAGATGCCGTTTCCAGGGGTCCGGCTCCTGATCCAGCAGATGGTGCATCTCCTCAGGGCTCCGGGGCGCTTCGGCGGCCGTTCCTTTATTTTCCTTCCTTTCCGCTGTTGTTCCCTTTAATGCACCGGGTTCATTATTTTTCCGGCCCCTCAAATAAAAATAAAAAAGCGCACTCAATGCAGTTACCGATATCCAATACATTTTTTTCTCCTAGATTTCATGTAAAAAACAAGACCCTGTTACAAACCCGTAAATACTGAGCAGCATGAAACATCTAATTGCAAATATTTTCATACGCCGCTTCCCTTTGTTCCAGGGATATGGGGCAGAGAATCCCGGTATCGTTTTTACCTAGTTCCCGGCAATCCGGAAAATCGTCTTCCTGTCTGTCTTTATCCAACTGGTTGTCCTCAATAGAAAGCCTTTCTTTAACAGCCTTGTTCACCTCATTAAACATGAACGGCAGGGTGGATGCGGCACTGATCACGAGACCGTCCATGAGGGTGATGGCGGAAAGCCCCAATAATGCGCGAAGGGGAGGAAAAAACAGGCTGAAGATCTGCATGGCAATGGAACCGCCGATGGCCCAGTTCATATAGGGATTCCGAGGCAATTTTTTTTGGGTAAACACGCCTGCGGTTTCAGAGCGGCAGGTCATGGCATGGAACAACTGACCAAAGGTGAGGGCTTGAAAAGCAAGCCCTCCGGCCATGGCGCCGGCACCGTATCGGGAGATACCGTAGAGAAAGGCGCCCATGGCACCGGCTGTAATGGTGGAGGATTCAACGAACATGCCCCTGAAATCTTTTGGGGTGAACAAAGGCGCATCCGATTGTCTGGGCTGCTGTTCCATGACATTCTGCTCCGGTTTTTCCGCTGACAGGGCAAGCCCGGGAAGAACGTCGGAAATCAGGTTGATCCACAACAATTGCATAACATTCAAAGGAGAATTCAGCCCGGAAGCCAGGGCCGTCAGAATCAGTTGAATTTCACTGATATTGGTGGATAAGGAAAAATGCACCGCTTTTCTGATATTCTGGTAAATGCATCGGCCATCCGCCAGGGCATTGGCCATAAGTTCGATATTGTCCCGGGTCAGGACCACATCGGCCACATCCCTTGCCAGATCCGTGCCGGTCCGGCCCATGGCAATGCCGATATCCGCCGCTTTCAGGGCCGGGCTGTCATTGATCCCGTCCCCGGTCATGGCAACGGTCCGGCCCGAGGCTTTGATGGCCTTTACAATTTTCAGCTTCTGGGAAGGGGTCACCCGTGAATACACATGCACGGTTCGGGACCGTTGGATCAATTCAGCTTCATCGAGGCGGACAAGTTCTGCCGCATCCAATATGTCCAGGGGTTCGCCATGGGAAAGATGAATCTCACGGGCCACGGCGCAGGCACTGATCTGCTGGTCTCCGGTGATCATGACCGTTCTGACCCCTGCCCGGTGAAGCTGTTGGATCAATTCCCGGATGCCTTTTCTTGGCGGGTCCATCATGCCGATGAGGCCAAGCCAGGTCATGTCGGCTTCCGGCTCTTCCCCGGTTTCGAAATCGGTCCGACAGAAGGCAAACCCCAATACTCTCAAGGCATTACCGGCCATTCCGGTATTGGCATGCGTTATCCGTAACCGGTCTCCCTCCGTCATCGGCAGTGTTTCACCATTCACGAGATGGTACTCGCACCGGGAAAGGACATCCAGGGGACTGCCTTTGACCATGACATAAAACCTGCCGTCGTCTTCCTGTGAACGATGGACAGTGCTCATGAAAAGTCTTTTTTCCGACCGGTGATGGATTTTGATCAGCGGGGATGCCTTTCGGATTTTCTTGACATCAATCCCCCCGCCATTGACCATCTCGGTCAATGCGCTTTCAGTGGCTGACCCTGAAATATCCAGCCGGCCATCGGTAGATTTCCCGTTAATTTTGGTTTCACAGCACAATGCACATACGGTATACAGCATTTCCAGTTCAGACAGGTCTTCGGGGCGGATTTCCTGACCCTCCAGAACAGGACGGCCGGTTTCAATGCGGATCCATTTTTCACCGGTATAAATAGAAGTGGCCTTCATCCGGTTTTCCGTAATGGTGCCGGTCTTATCCAGACAAAGGGTCTGAATGGCGCCCAGGGTTTCAACGGCAGGCAGATGACGGACAATGATATTGTTTTTTTTCATCCGATTGATGCCCAGGGCAAAATTGACGGTTGCAATGGTGGGCAGCCCTTCGGGAACAGCAGCCGCCGCAAGGGAAATGGACATTCTCAGCATATTGAGAAGACCGAACCCCATGATCACCCCCAGGCCGAAAACCCCGGTGCATACCAGGCCGCAGCACAGGATGAGCTGGTTGCCGATGGCATCCAATTGCCGTTCAATGGGCATCCTGGGCACCAGGGTATCATCCAGCAGGATTTTCAGTTTTCCGATTTCCGTGTTCCGGCCCGTGGCCACCACCACGGCAAGTCCCTGGCCGCCGGTAATGGCCGTTCCCATAAAGGCCATATTTCTTCTGTCTGCCAGGACGGTATCCTTTTCCGGGATCGGATCCACACATTTCTCCACAGGGAGGTTTTCTCCGGTGAGCATGGATTCATCAATGGTGAGCTGAAAAGCACGGATGATACGGCAGTCTGCAGGGACATAGGAGCCGGGCTTCAATACCAGGATATCTCCGGGCACCACCTGTTCGGCTGAAACAAATACCGGTTTTCCGTCACGGACAACCTCAGCCATATGATGGACCAGGTCGTTCAAGGCATCAATGTTTTTTTCAGCCCGGGTTTCGGTTATGTATCCGATGGCGCTGTTGGCCAGAACCACTCCGAAAATAATCACGGCATCCAGGAGCCCTCCGGTGAGGACCGATACTCCGGCAGCAGCGCCCAGAAGATACACAGGAAGGGAATTCATCTGCTCAAGAAATATTTGCAGGCCTGAACGGGACAGGGTTTTGGGCAGGATATTTTCTCCATATTCCCGGCTTCGGACAGCTACTTCCCGGGTGGAAATCCCGGATTCCGGATGGGTTTCAAAAAATTGAAGCGCCTCATGCCCCGACCGGGTGAACCAGTTTTTCGACTCATCTGCTTTTCCGAACGGGACCAATTTTTTTATTTTTTCCAGGGTCTGCCGGGCTTTGGATTTTATTTTTCCCTCTTTGGCCCTCAAATCCGGTCCGGATCTTTCATCCAGGACCTGCTTTTTTATATTCTCGGCCGCCTGCCAAAGGGTGTCCTCCATCCTCTGGCGGTTGAAAGACACATCATAATAAATCAACACCGTCCCGGTCACAAGACTGATGGACAGCCGGATAACAGAGGGATGAGTAAAAAGACGGGTCTCGAGGGCCTGTTTGAATTTTTCAGACCGCCTCAGTCCGGAAACAAAATATCTTCCCCTTCCGTTTATCCGTGTATGAACGGGCGTTATGGTCTTCATCGCACTTCCTTGAATCGTGTTGAATGAGTTGCGGCTATTCGGATGTATCTCCGTCATGGCCATCCGTGTGGGGATGGCCAACGGCATCGACGGAATTTAAAATATCCCTGTTATATAAGGTCGAGGCAAACCAGAGGGCTGAAAACCAGGACGGCAGAACCAGGTTGCCCCGGATAATCTCACGCATGGCATGGAAAATCAGCAGAAAAAAAAAGGTGCTGGATATATCCAGCCGGTTTCCGCTGATTTTCCGGATGCCGGAATTCAATTTTTTGATATATCGTCGGGAATGGCCGTAGGCCAAGTCTTCTCCCGGCCTTTTCCCTTCCTGCCATTCGAAGAGGCCCTGGGTTTTTCCATATTCGAGAATGGAATCGGCATCAATCTCCCGGCCCTTGACAATCAGGCTTCCGGCCCCGGGATGGACTAAAACCTTTTGAGAGTTAAACTGCTCTTGCATCCGGGCCCTGAGGGTTTCAAAATATTCATTTCGGCCCTTGGCAATGCCGGTTATCCTGATCCGGATACGGCCTTTCACAACATGGACAAGCGTTGCCCTGGGTATCATTTTCCGTATCATAAAATTGATTATTCTTCCGCAGCCGGTTCTGCGGCTATTTCCGAACGGGCTTCGGCGGTCAAATCTTCCAGGGATTCTTTGGCTTCAGCAACAGCCACCCTTAACCCTTCGTAGGCCACCAGGCCTCCTTTTATGGCAGCCTTTATAACAGGTTTTACAATACTCCCGATCACCGGAAGCACAATCGGTGCCAATAATACAATCCCTACGCCAATTGCCAGGTTACCGGCCGTCAATCCTTTGGGAACAAATCTCATTTTAAACCTCCTTTTAATTATAAATAAAAACAATTCCGCATTTATCACCCATAAAGGGGCGTCAATAAACCGGAAATAACACCATCTTTAAAGTTAGAATTATGTTAGGACCCTGAGTTTTATCAATCCCTTTATGGTCGATTTCTTCATGAAGGCTTGAAAAACAAGCCGATCAGTGTCTGAATGCCTTTGGGATGATCTTTTTTATGGTATCCTGATGTTTAGGATTACTCAAAAAAAAAAGGCTGTCAAGCAGAATTATTAGATTTTTGTTAGAAAAAACACTGTGATTTCAAATAGTATTAGAATTTTGTTAGAATTCTGTTAGAGAAATTTAACGTCGGCGAAATCATTTTTCGTATTTTCGTAATATCAACCCCATTTTAAAAGGGTTCGGGTATGATCACAGCTTTTCATCCAAAGGAACCCGTCTGTTTCCCCAGGAAGTCAATTTATTTTTTTGGCATGCTTTTTGATTTATAATTTTTGATTGGCATGCGTTTTCATAATGGTTAACCGTATTCTTCATTTTTAATGCTTTCAGCAGGACACCGGCAAGGGGGGTGGTTTAATCTCAAGACAGGAACTGCAATCTATCGTCTGCAAGTCGCTCTCGGAAAGGACTCCATCCGGTTCCATGCCTGCCGATTCAGTAATATCGGCGGTCGCAATACCTGATGTGGATGCCTTGGCTTCTTTTTTTAACCTTGCAATGACACCGGACACCTTTTCCAGGGAATAATTTCTTTTTGTTCGTGAAGGCAATTGGAGAATGCCAATGCTGACTGTAATCAGTTTGATTTTTTCATCCCGGCCTGCCCTGTTCTTTACTTCAAGAAAACCTTTTTCAATGGTTTCTTTATCATAAAAACTTTCCGCATTCGTTTTAAACCTCCGGGCAAGCGCTGTCATCTCCGCTTCAATATCTTCAAGGCGGGTATTTTTAATGCCCAGAAAAAAATCATCTCCCCCGATATGACCGATAAACCGTTTTTCAGAAAAACCGGCTTCTTTTAAAAGCTCGGCAAACATTAAAATCAACCGGTCACCGGTTCTGAATCCGTATTGGTCATTAAAGGGCTTAAAATTATCAAAATCAAAATAAACCAGGCAGTATTCAGAATCATGGTCTGCCAGACTCTCGCTGAAATATTCATGGATCATCATATTTCCGGGCAGCCGGGTCAGAGGATTCTGGTTCCGGGCCAGGGTCAGGTTTTTCTCATTGATGATTTTCAACAAAGATTTTGTGCTCAGTATCCCGACATATTTCATATCATCCACCATGATCAGCCCTTCGGCATTATCATAATAGGAATAGGTCTCAATCAGTTTCTCAATCGGCTGATGGATATCGGCGATGGGAATTTTTGTCATGAATTTTGAAATATCTTTGCCGAAAGAAGGGTTTTCCAGGAGCTGTCGCCCGAATTTTGAAAAGATATAGTCTTTGAATGCAGTCTCCCTGACCAGTCCGACAGGTTCCTCATGGCGGTTGATAACCGGGAAAAAAGATTCGGTTTCTTCAGTTCTGAATTTGTCAAATATGGTGATGATGTCACAGTCTGAATATACGGGCTTGATATAACGGACCTGTCCGGCGATGAGGGATCGGTCCTTAAAAGACGCATTCCGCCTTTCCTTCCTGGAAATATTGCCGATATCTTCGTACCGGGCCTGCAATTTTTTCAGATCCAGTTCAGGTTTCTGGATAAAATATCCCTGAACCATGTCGCACCCGATCTCTTTGCATAAAAAAAATTCTTCCATGGTTTCAACGCCCTCGGCCAGAACAAGACTTCCCATAAAATGGGCAAAATTAACAATGGTGGAAACGACCAGACGTTTTTTGGGGTCATTTTCCATATTCTGGATAAAAAAACGATCAATTTTAATATAGTCCGGTTCTGTATAATACAGCATCTGAAGGCCTGAAAAACCGGTTCCACAATCATCCACGGCAATTTTATATCCCTGGGACCGGTAAGCTTCCAGAATTCTGACCACATCCATATTATCCCGAAAGGGGTGTTTTTCCGATATTTCAAAGCAGATATCATCCATTAAATATCCGGATTGATTCAGAATAACGGCCGTACACCCGGAAGTATAATCTCTGGAATCAAAGATCCGGTTGTCTATGTTATAAAACATCTTGATCTGGCTATTGCCTTTAAACTCAGCAAATTTAACCAATGCCTTCCGGCGCAGATAAAGGTCAACCTGGTGGAGGAGCCCCTCCTGGTATGCTTGATTAAAAATATCATCAATTGACAGGAATCCCGCTTCTTTGTGGAACCTCAGCAAGGCTTCAAAGCCAAAGGAGTTGCCCGTATAGATGTTTACAATGGGCTGGAATGCATAATCAATTTTCGAAAGCCGTGCCAGCCAGTTCTTATTTTTTAATTCAACCATTTTCAGTTCACCTGTTGTAACTCTGCGTTATTTGTATCCGGCCGGATTATTTTCCTGAATCCGGTAAAAATCCTATGGCCCAATTGACAGCCTCCAGCAAGGCTTGAATCCCTTTTGGATAAACCTCCCCGATGGAGCCGATGCGGAAGCAGTCGGCCATTGACACTTTGCCCGGATAAATCACAAACCCCCGGCTTTTCAGCCGGGCATAAAACTTCGGAAAGCTGAAACCGGTCAGAGCCGGATGGATAAAAGCGGTAATGATCGGCGATTGAAGATTCTTTGGCAGCAAAGGAGAAAATCCAAGGGCCTGCATACCGTCTGCAAGCAGTTGCTGGTTTTTCTTATACCGGCCATAACGGGCCTCGATTCCACCTTCTTCGGCCAGTTCAGCCAGGGCCTGGGAAAAGGCCCGGACAACATGGGTGGGAGAAGTAAACCGCCATTTCCCCCCATGGGTCTCCATGGTCTGCCATTGGTCATAGGCATCCAGGGACAGAGATCGGGCCTGGCCCTCCCATTGGCGGATCACCTCCCGGCGGGCCAGGATAAAGCCGAATCCGGGAACGCCCTGAATACATTTATTGGCCGAACTGATTAATATATCGATACCCCATGCCTCTGTATCCATGGGAATGCCGCCGAAGCTGCTCATGGCATCCACCATGAACAGGCGGCCGGCCTTTTTGACAAGGGGGCCGATGCGTTCAACAGGGTTCAGCAGGCCCGTGGTGGTCTCGCAGTGAACCATGGCCACATGGGTGACGGCGGCATCCCTTTCAAGGGTTTGTCCCAGGCGGTTCAGATCCGGAGGCGCAATCTCACCGCTGTCGTGTACCTCGTGGGGGATGTTGAGGTACCGGGCCATGGCGGCCATGCGCAGGCCATAGGCGCCATTGGCAAGGATCAGCAATTTGCCGCCGGGCGGCATCATGCTGCCCATGGCCGCCTCAACACAGAAAGTTCCGGAGCCCTGCATCAGGACGGCTGTAAACCGGTCACTGCCGGCCAGCTCAACCAGTTGCCGCCGGATGGCCTGGACCAGATCATTGTATTCCCGGTCCCAGGTGCACCAGTCCCTCAACATGGCGGCTTTAACGGTTCCGCTGGTGCTGAGGGGTCCGGGGGTCAGCAGAAGATAGGGGTTTTCAGGGATCTGTAAGGGATTCGTCATGGTCTTTTCCTTTGATTCATCAGGTTTATTCATCGGGTTTCACATTCCCGGCCCAGGGCAAGGTCCAGGATTTCAAGGGCCCGGTTCAGATCTTCATCGGCAATGGTCAGCGGCGGCGCCAGACTCAGGATATTGCCGCCCGCCACTTTAAAACTCAGGCCCAGGGACAGGCAGTGGTAAAGGACCTGTTCGGCGGTTTCCCCGGCCGGGAGACCGTGCCGGTCCACCAGTTCAAGGGCCAGTTGAAGCCCGATGCCGCTGACGGAACCGATCATCGGATATTTAAGCCTCAACCTTTCAAGGGCGGCCAGGGCATGATCACCCTTATCAAGGGCCTTGCCGAGAAGGCCTTCGGTTTCGATGACCTCCAGAACGGCCAGGGCGGCTGCCGACCCCAGGGGGGTTTTTTCATGGGTGTAATGACCCAGGGCCAAATCCCGGGCCGTGTCCAGTCCGGAACGGGCCAGAACTGCAGCCAGGGGGAAGAGGCCGCCGCCCAGACCCTTTCCGATGACCAGGATGTCGGGCACCACCTGGTATCGGTCACAGGCAAACCAGTGGCCGGTACGGCCCAGGCAGACCGGGATTTCATCAAAGACCAGGAGGGCCCCGTGTTTATCACAGAGCCGGCGCACCCGCTGCCAGTAATCGGCCGGGGGGTCCAGGGCAAAGGAATAGCGAAAGGGCTCGGCAATAACGGCGCCGATATCTCCTTCTTTCCGCATCAGGTAGCCCAGGTAGTCGGGGTCCCGCATGGCTTCCAGGGAAGGGGTTTCCCGATGGGAGGGGGGCACGGCCGGCGGCGGCGCATGCAGACAGCCGGGCAAAAGCGGGTGCATGCCGTCCCGGAACAGGCGCTCACCCCCAATGGAACTGGTATCCAGGGCCGCACCGTGGAAACTGTCCCAGAAGGAAATGGTTTTATACCGGCCCGTGGCATGCCGGGCTATTTTCATGGCCATGCCCATGGCTTCGGCACCGCCCGGAGCCAGCAGAATTTTAGATTGGGGAATGGGGGACCGCCTTACCAGTTCCCGGGCCAGCTCGATGGCCGGTCGGCAGGTAAAGCGCCGGGGGCAGAACACCAGTCGGTCGAGCTGGTCTTTCACGGCGGCTGTCACATGGGGATGGGCATGGCCCACCTGGTGCACGTTGTTGCCATGAAAATCCAGGACCCTGCCGGCCGAGCGGCAGTTCAGGAATGACCCGGAAGCGCCTTCCACCACATCCAGGCAGGGGGTGGACAGGGACTGATGAAAAAAGAACCGGGCATCCTGGTCCAGAATTTCCCGGGTGCCTTGGTCCACCCGGGCCTGCCGGTTCTGTCGGCCGGGCGTGGTATTGATATCCCCTTCGGTCCGGCAGCGAACCCGCTCCGGGGTATAGGAAGGGCTTTGGCCTAAAGTGAAAGTTTTAGCCGGAGTTTTCATTGTTGTCTCCAGGCTTGGGTTTTTCGGGTGAGCAGCCGGCCCATTCCTTCGGCAAGGCTGCGGACAAAAATATTGGCCAGGACGATCAGCATGCACATGGCTGCTGCTGCTGCCGTATCACCGGCGTCATCCATATTGACCACCGCCACCGAGGCCAGGGGCAGGCGGCTGGAATATAAAAAAATCACGGCAGATACCGTGGCTGTAGCACTGACAAAATAATAGGCCGCAATTTCCAGGATGGCCGGAAAACAGACCGGCACCGTGACTTTGAAAAACGTCCGGTAAAAGGGCACGCCCATGGATTCCGAAACCACCTCAAATTCCTTATCAAGCTGGCGAAGTGCCGACGTGGCCGTAAGAAAAGCCACGGTATAAAAATGAATGATGTTGCTCAGCACCAGGATGGCCATGGTGCCATAAATAAACTGGAAAGGATTGACTGCCTGAATCCCGGTAAAGGGGATGGCAAAAAAAGGCTTATTAAAAAAGAAGACATAGGCAATACCGATGACCAGTCCGGGCAGGGCCAGGGGAACAATGGACAGCAGGTAGGCTCCCTGGCGCAGCCGGTCGGCCCCTTTGGTCTTTTCAATGAGATAGGCACTCACAAAAGTGATGATGGTCCCGAACAGGGCCGTATAGGCAGCCATTCGCATACTGGTCCAAAAGGCATCGTAACCGCCGCCGCCCACCCCGCGGAAACTGTAATGGGAAAGGGTCCACCGGTCAGGATAGAGATCCGGATGGGAAAAGGCATAGGGCCAGATTTTAACAAAGGAGGCGATTCCAGCCGTAAACAGCATGGCCAGAATCATCAGGGCAATGAGGCTGCAAAAAACAACGAACACGGTATCCCGGCCCGGGGCCGGTGAGGGGGTCAGGGGAATGCTGCGGGCGGTCAGGGCCGCATGGGACCGGCGCTGGATCATGCGATCGGCGATAAAGGCCACCAGGGTGGGAGCCAGAAGAACAAGACTGATGGTGGCGCCCATGCCGAAATTCTGCTGGCCCACCACTTGTTTATAAATATCCACGGCCAGGACGTTAAAATGGCCTCCCACCACCTTGGGCGCCCCGAAATCCGTAAAGGACAGGGTGAAGCAGACAAAAACAGCGCTTAAGAGACCATATTTAATTCCGGGGAGGGTCACGCTGAAAAAGGTCCGCACCGGCCCGGCCCCCAGGGAAGCGGCAGCTTCATAGAGACGGGCATCGGTATGGGTCAGGGACACACTGAGAATCATCATGGCCGCAGGGAAGGTAAAAGCGGTTTCAGCCAGCACGATGCCGGTAAATCCGTACAGATTGATATCCAGAGCCAGCCAGGGCAAGGCATTGAAAAAACCGGTGGTGATCATGCCCTGGTTTCCGAACAGGTAAACCAGGGATAACCCGTAAAGCATGGTGGGCGCAAAGAGGGGCAGCATGGCAATGACCCGGAAAAGGGTTTTGGCGGGGATGCAGGTCCGGGTCAGGCCATAGGCATAGACAAAGGCCAGAAAAACCGAGATCAGGGTTGTGGATACTCCGACGGCCAGGCTGTTCCAGGCAGACCGGGCCAGGCTGGGATTACTGAAATAATGAATGAAATTGGCCGCCCCGATAAACCGGGTCACCACATGAACGGTTTCTCCGGCCGGAACCGGTCGGCCGTCAATCGTCCACTGGGCCGGAAAATCCGGGTTACTGCCCCGTTCAAGGACAATGGGGGCAATGCGCGGGTGGTTACGGCCCGGAACATCCCGGGCCACTCCGGTCACCATGAGCTTTAAAAGAGCATCCCCGGAAAACCATACTTCAAGGTCATCCAGAATCAGATGACGGTCCGAATCCATGGGCCGGTTGTCGATATACAGCCTGCCCCGGCCTTCCTCGAACATGAGCAGGACCGTGTGCCCGGCCACGGAAATCTGCCCGCGGAAATCGTCCCGGGCGTTTTCCGGGTCGGCGGGTTCTTCCATGATAATGGGCAGCTCCATCCGGGTGGCGCGTTTTACGACCTCGGCCAGCGGCAGGACAACCCCAACCACCAGCCACAGGCAGGCCAGCAAGATCAAGAGCCGCTTGACCCAGTCCTGAAGACCGCTGCGCTGCCGCACTGTAAAAACCGGTACCCGTTTTTGCCGGGGCTGAGGTTGTTTCATGCCGGGCCGGTCTTCTGATTCCGAGCAGCGGTCTCCGGCTGGGGAAAGGCCAGCAGGTGTCGGGGAGGCAGGTGAACGTCCAGTTGATCAATATTTTGAAGTCGAAGCCGGTCCACGGCCTTGGGCTGAAGCTCTATTTCCAGGAAATGGGGAGACGGTTGTCCATCGGCGGTTTGAATATGGACCATGACCCGGGACACCGATCCCCGGAATTCAATGTTCCGGATCTTTGTGCGAACACGATTGTTGGAAGGCCCGGGCGGTTGTTCCACCCGGATATGCTCCGGCCGGATGGCCAGGGTAAGGCTCTCCGGGAATTCCGGCAAAGGGATGCCCAGTTCCAGGTCATAGTTGAGAAAGCTTGCCCGGCTGGATCCGTGGCGCAGGCATTGCGGCAGAAAATTCATGGCGCCGATAAACCCGGCCACAAAGACGTCGGCCGGGGCTGTGTAGACTTTTTCCGGCGGTGAAAATTGGACCAGTTGTCCCTCATTCATCACCACAATGCGGTCGGCCATGGTCAGGGCCTCTTCCTGATCGTGGGTCACCATTACCGTGGTCACGCCGAGTTTTTTCTGTATCCCGCGTATTTCACCCCTCAGGCGCTGCCTGACCCCGGCATCCAGGGCAGAGAGCGGTTCGTCCAGCAGGAGCAGGCTGGGATTGGGAGCCAGAGCCCGGGCCAGGGCCACCCGCTGCTGTTGTCCGCCGGAAAGCTGGGCAGGGAATTTGTCGGCCTGGTCGGCCAGGCCCACCAGGTCCAGCATGTCCATGGCCCGTTTGCGGCGGGCATCAGCCGTCAGCCGCCGCAAACCGTATTGGACGTTGTTTGTAACATTGATATTGGGAAACAGGGCATAGGACTGGAAGACAATTCCCATATGACGCTTGGCCACGGGTTCGCCGGACACATTCCGGCCGTCGATCCAGACCGTGCCTTCATTCTGGGCTTCAAGCCCGGCAATGACCCGGAGAAGCGTTGTTTTGCCGCAGCCGCTGGGGCCCAGAATCGATACGAATTCTCCAGGAAGCACGCCCATGGAGACCTTGTCCAGGGCTGTAAACGCCCCGAACCGCTTACCGATGTTTCGAACCTCCAGAAAATAACCAGGCCCAGCCGACGGTTGGGGTAAGAGGGATGGTTCCATACGTTTGCTGTCTCCGGAGTTATTTTTTCGGCTGACTCTTGCCGTCATAGCGGCGGGACCATTCGTCCAGAATGTGCTGGCGGTTTTTAGCCGCCCATTTCAGATCGTTTTTGATCAACACGGACATGGGGTCGGACGGCCAGCCTTCAGGCGCCTGAACCTTTATGTCCGTGGCCACGATGGGATAAATTTTGGCATACATGGCCATGGCCTCATCGCTGACGGCCCAGTCCAGAAAGGTTTTAGCGGCCGGCTGAATGCGCGGCTTTTTGATCAGTGCATTGGCTTCCACATCATAGCCTGAGCCTTCTGCCGGAAAAGCCACTTCCACAGGTTCCCCGGCTGTTTTCTGCTTAAACCCGCGGTAAGCAAAGGAGATGCCGATGGGGAATTCCCCTTTGCCGGCCATCTTTGCCGGAGCTGATCCGGAATGGGTGTAGACCGCCATGTTTTCATGCAGTTTGTCCAGGTATTGCCAGCCTTTTTCCTCTCCCATCAACTGGAGAATGGCGGATACGGTCAGAAATCCGGTTCCGGACGAAGCAGGGTTAGGCATCACCAGGGCCCCGCGGTATTGGGGATCAATGAGGTCGGCATAGGATTTGGGCATGCTCAGGCCCTTGGCCTTCATTTCAATGGTGTTGCCGACAATGCCGGTCACCCAGGCCTTGATACCCACCCAACGGGCCGGATCTTTTGACTGGTCCTTCATGGCGGCCTTGACCTTTTCAATTCCCTTGGGATTATATCCCTCCAGCATACCCAGTTCATCACAGACCAGGAGACTGGTGACGGCAGTACCCCACACCACATCGGCTGCGGGATTTTCCCGTTCGGCCAGCAGGCGGGCCGTGATAATGCCTGTGGAATCGCGGACAATATTGAGTTTAATCTCAGGATGAGCCTTTTCAAACGCCGGCACATAAACAGCCAGCTCGTCATCTTCCAGGGCCGTATAAACGGTTATGTCTGCTGAAAGAGCCAGGGATGAGAATCCCAGCCACAAGACCAGAGATGCAAAGACGCCGAACATCAGTTTTTTCATTTTAATCTCCTTTTAAATATTGTTGAACTCTTTATCCAAAAAGCACGGTTTTACTTATCCGCTTCCCCTCCGGACGCCATCCGGGCATTGATGAGATCAATGAGGGCGGGGCAGTCTTCAATCGTGTCCGCGACGGCATGGGCCCCGGCCCTGAGCATGTCCCGGGATGCCGCCTGCCGGAAAGTTTCCTGTTGTTGTGCATCAAGGGCTTCCCATTTTTCCGGGGGCAGGCCCACCATATTGCCGGAAATGCCGACGCCGATGCTCCACATGCCTGCATTCCGGCCTTCCTGAATGTCCACCAGGGTATCTCCGATTTTGATACAGGCGGAAAGGGGGAAAATGTCCAGCCGCCGGGCACAGTCCAGGGCCATCCAGGGCGCGGGCCGCCCCGCCGGAACATCATCGGCGCATATGGCCAGATCCCCTTTCAGCCCCTGTTCGGCCGCCTTCGCCAGCACACATTCCATCATGTCACGGTTATAGCCGGTGGTTAAAGCAATGCCCAACCCTTTGCGGCGCATGGCGTCAACAGCTTCCAGAGCACCGGGAATCAATCCGGCATATTGCGGCAGGACCACCATCTGCATGGGAATAAATCGGTCATAAAGGGCATCCACATCAGCATCGGTAACGGCTTGGCCGAAAACTTCTTCCCATTGTCTTTGTATTGTCTTGAGTTTACAGAGGGCGGCAATATGGCTGTGTTTGGGCGTGCCCATGGGTCCGCGCGCCTCTGCATCGGTAAGGGTGATGCCGCACTGGGCAAACAATTGTACAAAGGCGCCTGCCGGTGCACAACTGCCAAAATCCAAAAGGGTTCCAGCCAGGTCCAGAATCGCCAGCTTCAAAGGGCCTGTGTAAAAGGGCCCGGGATGGATGATCATTGTAAATCTGCTCCATAAATGCGTATTGGTTGATCCGCCGATTTCAGCGGTATAATTCCCGATGATCCTGACACAGGATGATGAGAAAACGGTTTGGATTCTGTTGAATTTTGATTAGAATTATTATTAAAAAATCAATGCCCGTATGATAAAATTTTTCTAGTAAACAGTTTTTTATGCGTCCATGGGCCATGGCCGATAAATTTTCAGGGTTATCACGGCAGGGCTGCAGAATATCCCCCCCCCCCCCAATATCCGGAATCACAGCAGAACAGAATCCAAACCATTTTTTAGCAACCCGGTAATCATTTTTTAAT